>JBDSBN010000102.1:0-3129 GCA_039921585.1 Ginsengibacter sp.
AAAAATGTCTCTGTCTAAAATTATTTGAATTAATGACAGACTGGGATTTTTTTAGGAGGAAATTATACAATGTGCAAATCAGGTTCTTAATCTGAAATACAGGACTATAAAGCGTTTTAGCTAAAACTGTTTACGCTTTCCAAATAATAAAGGAAGAGAAAACTTTAGATTTCATCAAAAAAAAGGGTCAAAAATATATTCTTTTTCTACTCTGATTTATTGAAATGTGTGTGAGTATTTTAAAAAACAGCCGCTATTCATTGTTTTATCTGAAAAAAAGAAAAGGTTTTTACTGATTTTTAGCCAGAAAATAGAATCCGGTAGCAATAATTACGATAATTGTAATGATTAAAACTCGCCACCATCTTTTGGATCTTACTGAGGTGAATTTTTTAAAGGAATAATCCCAATGAAGCTTATTTACTTTTACAGGCGGGGAAATGTTCAGATATTTTTCTAAAGAAACAAGTTGAACAGGGATAGAATTTGAAATGTCATTTTCCTGGGAAGAAAGATACCCGGCAAGACCACTGGGAGAAAGTTTATTTCTCATGATATGTTTTCCAAGAAGTCCTAAAATAGAAGGAATGGACAGTGAAATCAGTCCTGAAACAGAGGCTGGCCTGATTCCGGAATAATCGGATATTTCTTTCTCTACATTTGGCTGCTCCTTAATAAAAAGGTGCCCCTCATTAACCATTTTTTCAGTTGTAAGCAGTTCATAATCATAATTTACAGAGAAGACTCTTTCAGCATCTCTGCAATCATTAAAGATTGCCTCACAACTTTCTACATTTTTGGTGGCTTTATTAAGCATCGCACCTAATACCAAAGGGATAATTGCTGATTGCGCTTTCTCGATTTCATATTTTCGCTCATGCAGGATATCAGCGGCCTTTTTATAAAAATCAGATGTAAAATATGTTCTTACAATTTGAACTATCGTTGGTTCAGCCATATACAAATATTAAAATATGGTAAGCCTGGGTTTGGAATTTTTATAAACAGTCATTCAACTTTGGCTTAACCGTCAGGAATTTTTAATACATCCTATAATTTTGCAAAGGTAAATCCAAATAGATGAAGTAAAAAAGAATTCTAAATAATTCGTTAGTTGCCTGTGGTTAGCAGGTTAAGAAAGTATTTTTCAATTAAGTATCAAACAGGTAACTATCTATAATAAAAAAAGGAGCGTCATTTCTGAGCGCTCCATTTTTTAATTGATTTTTTATTATTGAGGTAATAAAACTTTATCGATGATGTGAAAAACCCCATTTACGCCATGGTTGTCACGTGATACTGCTGTGGCCGGTGCATCGGAGAATGGAGGACCATTTGGAGGGAAAGTTCCCATTCCTGTAAACGTTAGGCTCGAAACGAATGGACCTGTAAAAGTAGCCTGAGCCATTACTCCGGGATGAACACTTACAACTGCATTTACCAGAGTTTTATATGCTGTAGGCGTTGTAGCAAAATTATTTGAAAAGACTCTGATATTAGGTTGAAAACCTGCTCCGGCATTTGTTGCTAAGAAATGATAAGCCAGAATTCCTTTAACCGTTGCTGCAGTAAGTACACCATATAAAGCCGGGTTTTTAAATACGTCCGGAGTGGAACTAAGTGCAGTAGCCTGATCATTGGCCGTGGCAGGATCTACTCCCTGACCCACAAGGTAACCAAAGATAGAACCGTGTATTAATGTTTTGAATGCATTATCGTTTGGAGCCAGAATGGTCATATTTGTGACCGGGTATGCCAACAGGAAATTTAAACTTTCAGTAGTTGCTAAATTAGCACCGCTATCAGCTCTTACAACTGCTGCCCTAAAATAAGACAAATCTGGTTTAGCTGCAATTACATCTTTAAGTACCGCAGATGGAGGTGCTACTACTGCGGCTACTAAATGGATTACACCGTTTTTAAATTTCAAATCAGTTGCCGTTAATGGCATTGTATTCGCCCAAATTGTATTTCCTCTTTTAGATGGGAAAATAGACATTTGAATGGGCACTATAGTACCAGGTAATTCGCCAATTTTCATATAAGAAGGCAATTGAACATTCGGAAAAGTTGATGGAATGTCTGCCGCCAGAAATTGCTTTCCCGGGATGATGTGGTATTGCACAATTGCTCCCACAGTTGCTGCCGGTAAGGCTGCGATGGCATCCGCCGTAATACCGGAAGCGATAAATGCCGCATTGTTCGGTACAAAAAGGGTAAATCTTTTAGTGTTATCATTTAACAAAGCCATTGCTCCCACCTTGGTAGCAGCAGCCTTGAAAATACTATAATCCGGATTTGAAGATATTTCCTCACCCAATGTTTTGGCTATCGGATTGGCATCGGGGAATTCAATGGGAATTGCTTCTGGCAGATCTTTATTACATGATACAGCGAGAAATACCGTGGCACAAAGCAGGGCTAACTTTGAGCTTGTATATTTTTTTATTTGATTGATTTGCATATTTTTATCTTTATAAAAATGATCTAATTATTGTTTTTGGATTAAAGGTTATATCCAATGCTTACATAATACAATCCTCCTATAGTAGCATTCCCAAATCCGTTTCTATAATACTGATTCAACAGATTTGTTCCACCTACTTTTAGCATCACTTTTTCCACAGGAAATCTATAGCTTAACTGAGCATCAAGTGTATGGTAAGCTGGTAGCTGACCTGTTGCAAAATCACTTTGGAAAGTCACTTCATCCTGCCAGCGATAGGTAATATCAAAACCCAGTCTGTTTTGGAAACCGAATCCGGTATTTGTTATGGAAGCCCCTGCTCTATATTTGGGAGCATTAAAGCTAGCAGTAAACCCATCAGGAACTCCTTCCAGACGATCCGAAGTTGTATTTGCTGAAACTGCAAAATTTGATGGCAAAGCATATGTCAGACTGATACCATAACCATATGTTGTAACATCCCCTTTTACGTTTGTAGGTACAGAATACGTCGTTGCAAGAGCAGGATTGCTCAAATTAGCCCGTACAGTAGCAGGGTTAGTGAATACGTTGATATTTCCATTTACTGATTGTGCCACAAGGGTACGAGTGATAAAATCACTGTAGATTCCATAGTAACCGTATATATCAAGTAGTAATTTTTTATCTGCCATTAATCCTTT
>JBDSBN010000103.1:0-7250 GCA_039921585.1 Ginsengibacter sp.
TATAGGTCTGGCCAATTTTTGAAACCTTATAGGTCTGGGCCAAATGTAAAAACTTATAGATCTGGGCCCGATTGAAACCTTATAGGTCTGGCACAAATAGATCTGGTGCATCTTAGCTCACCCAACAATCTCATATATCCAAAATGTTTCCTTTTGGTTCAATCGGTTGATGATGAAATATAATAAAGGCTTGGTTACTCCTAAACCATTCTATTACCTCATTTCGCAATAATGATGTCGGTTTAATTAGTTAGTTAGAAGACCTATAAGGTTTTTGAAACCTTATAGGTCTGGCCAAAAATAAGTCTGGCACAAATACGCCTGGCCCAACATGGCTCACCCAAGGATCTCATATATCCAAAATGTTTCCTTTTGGTTCAATCGGTTGATGATGAAATTCAATAAAGGCTTGTTTACTCCCAAACCATTCTATTACCTCATTTCGCAATAATGATGTCGGTTTAATTAGTTAGAAGACCTATAAGGTTTTTGAAACCTTATAGGTCTGGCCCAATTTTGAAACCTTATAGGTCTGGCACAATTTTGAAACCTTATAGGTCTGGCACAAATAAGTCTTGAGCAAACCTGCTCACCCAAGGATCTCATAAATCCAAAATGTTTCCCTTTGGTTCAATCGGTTGATGATGAAATTCAATAAAGGCTTGTTTACTCCCAAACCATTCTATTACCTCATTGCGCAATAATGATGTTGGTGCATCGCTCAGAAACGATTGATAGCTATCATAGGGCCATTCTCCCACAACTTTCGTCAACTGATGGTGAACAGAATTTTTATGCAGATACCAAATAAAGCTTGTAAAATCACTATCGACATTGACTTTGCTCCGCTTTAAATAATCCATAAATAATGATCCCTTTCGATTATTTACTTTATTAAATGCTTTTGTGTAACTGTTCAGGAAATTGCTGAATCTTTCCATGATAAAATCTGACAGGTCGTGTTCATTCGGATAAAATTTTACTTTCTTTATTTCCTGAAAATGTTGGGTAATGATTTCTTCTTCATTTATTAAAGCCAATAAATGAAAATGATTCGGCAATAATGTATAACAGTATAACTGACAAACGCGGGATGTATGCTGTTTTAATTTCTGGAGGAAAAACAAATAATTATCATGGTTTAAAAAAAGCTTCTCACTGCCAACTGCCCGTGAAAATAAGTGGTAAGTATGTCCTGATAATAAATCCTGATGGTAGTTAGTCATATAGATTCGATTTCTCTATAATTAAATATAAGGATTAAAACTGATAATGACAGAACTATAAGGTTTTTGAAACCTGTATGCTATAACAGACCTATAAGGTTTTTGAAAACCTGTATGCTTTGACAGACCTATAAGGTTTTTGAAACCTTATAGGTCTATACGCAATAGGTCTTTGTGCAATTGGTCTTTGCAAACGTAAAAACAAGTGATTAGTTTGAGCTGGTAAAAAATCCTGATGGCAGCCAGTCATATTTTCCATTTTTCTTTGTTTAAATATACAATGTAAGACCTTTATTGATCTATTCTATAATAGACCTATAAGGTTTTTGAAACCCTGTATGCTATGAAAGACCTATAAGGTTTTTGAAACCTTATAGGTCTATACGCAAAGTTTTCGAAACCTTATAGGTCTTTGCACAAAGAATTCATCATACCCAAAAACACACTCCATTTAGTTCTCTCAATTCTATTAAAGTCCGTACATTTGCGCCCTTTGGGTGCTTAGCTCAGTTGGTTAGAGTGCTACCTTGACATGGTAGAGGTCGCTGGTTCGAATCCAGTAGCACCCACAAAATATTTTGACAGACGTAAACGTTAATATCTCCCTGGGAGAGAAAAAAACCGCAAAGGCTACATCCTTTAGTAACTAGTTTCTTATTCTTCTTTGCCTAAACAACACTTTTTATATTTCTTCCCACTTCCACAGGGGCAAGGATCATTCCGCCCAATTTTATTGAAAACAGCAGGCTTTTCAATTTCATCCAAATTGAATTCATCATCAAATACCAAATCATCCGAATAAGTGGCCCATGTATTCACAACTTTATCGTATAATTCAAAAATAGGTTCTATTTTTTGTGCTTCTTTTCTCTGGGTGGGATCTTTAAATAATTGTTTTACCTCTTCATAATCACCGTTTATGGTGAAACTAACATATCCCCTATCATATAATTTTTTTATGACCGGGAGCAGACCTATAAAACCACAATCAATTGTATCTGCGATTGCCAGGCCCAGGAAACCGCTATCAATGAGGTTATCCTTCAACTCTGCATGTAAGAAAACTGTAAAGACTTCCTGAAAAATCCTTTCTATTTCATTTCTACTTTGTAGGTGATTGAGGGCAATTTGGGCAAGAGTTTCAGAAACTGCTGCTTTTGAATAAGTACCAACTCCGGGTTTTAAGAGAAATTGCTTTAATACCTCTACACTATTTTGCGAAAGCTTGTAAATAGGCAACCAGATAGTTTCATTTACATGATCGCCAAGCCAAAAATCTAACACCTCTTCATCGTATTCCAGGAAATCTAACACCAGGGGCAAACTCTTTTCAGATTTTAATTCCGCTAACAAACAGATAGCATGTAAAGGGAAATCAAGCTCACCTTCCGAAAAGGCGGAATAAATAAAATACTTATACCGATCCACCGCATCCTTTAATACTTTCTCCAGGTCTGCAATCAACGTTTCCCGTTTCAGCGCCAGTATTGTCCGCAATTTCTCAGGCGGTATGTCTAACCCATACTCATATAAACTCATTATTTCCGGATGTACAAACACCGGGGGAGTTTTTTGTATTGAATACGGAACAGGCTTAACATTTTCTATCTCAATTCTGTTTGCCTGATCTTCTTTCCATCGGTCACTGACTTTTTTTTCAAGCAGGTTTCGAACAAGCGTTTCAGCAACTTC
Organism: Ginsengibacter sp.; assembly: GCA_039921585.1. Lineage (GTDB taxonomy): Bacteria > Bacteroidota > Bacteroidia > Chitinophagales > Chitinophagaceae > Ginsengibacter. The sequence goes on from JBDSBN010000103.1 coordinate 2,919, forward strand.
GGTATCCGGGTTATCCGGTGCAATGTCCTGTAAAATCTTCAGTCTGTTTTCTGCCAGGTCCAGGTTGCCAATGGCCACATAATACCGTATAGCCGCTCTATAAAAACCCGTCACTTCTGCCAGATGAAAGAGGTCTCTTTCCGGATATAATTTGTTTATTTCCATGTCCTCCCCCAGCACTTCCGGCACTCTTTCAGGCTGGCCTACATTCATATACTCGTTGGCTAAATTTATTTTTGCAAATAAATAATCCGGGTGTTCGGAAAGAATCCACTTATTGGCCTCCTGCGCCTTTTTATGATTCCCGCGCACATGATAGGCAACGGACAAAAAGTTTTTAAGCTGTGGCGATTTTGGATGTTTTAAAATGAGGTCAGTCAGCTGATCAATAATTTTCTTATCCTTTGGATTCATTGCTGCCCGGTACAATCCTTCGAACTGAGCAATCAGTTTCGGGGTATTTCCAAAGTGTTCGTTTTGGAAATTGGGATCGGAAGTGATTTGATAGTTGGAGGATTTGTGAAGGGTTGACATGGGGATTTTTATTGGAAAGGAAGTATATTTTTTAATGAGTTCCAAAAAACTCTTTGATCGGGCAAAAAAAAGAGAATGAGTGGTGAGAGACTTAAGGTTTGCAAATGTTATGGATAAAAATTCTTTTGTAAAAGAATTTTTGATTGCTGGATTTCGCGTGGGATGTTACCTGCTGTGAATTTGCCCCGAAGGCCACTAAAACGTACCTCCTTTTACTATTTAATTATTTTATGCCATTGAAAAAATTAAAACCCATAATTTAAGTTACCCATTTACAAGGATAAAGGATTTCAATGGATCGGACAATAGATTACATCATCGGGGCGCATGAAAAATCCTCATCTTAGAAAAACCTGGACGCATGAAGTACATTCATTAGGATTGCGTGTATAAGGTTTATCATCATAATATTTCCCGACTCCTATATGCTCAAATCTTTTTATCAGCATCAGGATTTTGTTTCCGTATTTTAAATCCTTATCCATTAAACGCAAACATAAAGATTCAATCCTTTTCATCCCTCCTCACTCCTTCAGCTCCACGACAAATTCTTCAAATTTCTCACATACCTTTCTTCTCTAAACGCTTCTCCCTTTTTGAGGACATTGAAAATTTTTAGGGCTACACACTGACCGATGTATTTTTTAGCATCGGTAAGGCTATAGCCTTCCTTAAGGAGTCATTCAATAAGAGTTCCATCGAAGTCCATTGAAACAACTTTTAATAAACTCCATTTGTATCCTGTAAAAAAACACAAAAAAAATCCACGATTTTTTTGTTTCTTTTTTAGCCTATCACCTTTAACACTTTCAAAAAAACTGCAACCGGCTTGAAAACTCTTATATAATCAATCTCCATTGTCGCAGAAAAAAAACGATCATCGATTCCTTTTTTACCACCACTGTTTTTTCCAAACAAACTCCCATAAAAACACCTCCCCAATCATTACTCACGGAAATACTATTCAATTTAAAATATACCCCCAAACACCAATAATCACTGCTTCTTTTTATACTTTCGCCGGAAACCCTAAAGAAATAACCGGTAGCAAAAAACATCATCCACCATGAAGACATCCATCCTAATTATTTTAAGCCTGATCCTTTTGTTGGGGACTAGTTCCTGTGCATACAAAATCACAGAAACCGGGAAAGCCTCCTATTATGCGGATAAATTTAATGGCAGGCGTACTGCTAACGGGGAGATCTTCAGACAAAGGAAAATGACGGCTGCTAGCAAAACCCTCCCCTTTGGAACAATCGTCAGAGTGAAAAATCTATCCAATGGCAAAACCGTTAAAGTAAGAATTAACGACAGAGGCCCGTTTGTAGAAGGCCGTATCATTGATTTAAGTAAAAAAGCCGCCAGGAAAATAGATATGATCCGGGCGGGAGTGCAACCTGTGCAAATAAAGTATAAGACTAAGCGTAAGAAATAAACTTACAAATTCTTACATAAGATAGTTTCTAATCTGCGAAAGGATCTTTCTCTTTCGCTTCCTCCTTTACTAATTTACTTAGATGATTCAATGCTTTTACCAATCGATCGCGTGTGCCGGGTTCATTGCGGTAAGGAAATGAAATCGAACTTACCGACACTATTTTTCCGCATTCAGAAAACTCGTTGGTTGGACAACCTTTGCTGATAAAACCTTCTCTTAGAACACTATTTGGTGTAAAATTTATGATAAGAAATTTTATCGGAGAATTTTTTGATGTATACATATCATCATTTATGCTTACCATTTTTGCCCAATTGATATTGCGATATATATATCCATAAGTGCAATAGCCTGCCTTTTTAGCATTTCGGGCATACGACACTTCTACTTTTTCACCATTAGACCAGAAAATCCTGAGAGAAATACCTTGATAACCTTGATATGGACAAGGGAAACTTATCGGAGTAATCGAATATTCAGCTCCATCATCGTGTTTTTCTTCGTAATCCGTGGTTTCCTTGAATATTTTTTCAATATACTCTTGTGTAGTTTTTCTATCTTGACCATAAGCAGTGCCTACAATTAGCATTGTCAGCAATACAAAAATTGTTTTCATCATTTTCATTGGTTTTTAAATTCTTTTTCAAACAGATATAGGTTGAAATTTTTTATAGATTCCACGTTATTTTTTTTTAAAATCTTTAAAATTGGGATTGCTATCTTGTACATAACATAATTTCACCTTTACTTAAAAGAAAAGGTTCATTTTATTGAGTCCAGAATTTTAATCAAAGCTTAATGGTTCGGGTGCACCGCAAAGTTTACGTAAGTGTTCGAAAGCTTTGTAGATTTCTGTTTTTTTAATTTGATTTGGGTCATAACCATCATAATTTACATTCCACAAAGGCAAATGCATTTGTGCAGTGGCAGATTTTCCTTTTTCTATAAACCACAAGCCTACCTGAAGACACCCGCCAGAAAAACCAACACCTGATACAACATCTATTTTTTCAACCTTGGTAAGGTCAATGCTAAATTCCTTGTCTTCTTTCTCCTCTATACAATTAAGTGCTGAATAATAATCCCATCGAAATTTACTTTTAAGTATTACATTATTACGTGTATAATCTTCCCCAATAAAAGCTTCTCTATTTTTGTAATGTGCACCATTGCAGAAGAAGGATTTCTTATTATTGTCCTCCAAAAAAGTCATGATAAATTTTACAGTTTCATCGTAAGTAGGCTTGCCTTCTATTTCTTTTATTTTTCTGTTTCTCATCAACGATTTACCCGTAAACAATTTCCCTGATTTTTCTATCGCTAACTTTTGCAGGCGTTTTGCGGCGGTTTCAAGATCTCTAATTCTATCCCTTTCATGCTCTGGTATATAAAACATAAAGCTGTATGTAATAATTTTACTAAAATTATCAATCAATCCCGTTTCTATCTGCCCTTCTGTTTTATAATGGAAATAGTCCTCAGTTTGAAGATTCGAATTCTTGAAATGAAAACCTACTTCTATTTTACCCTTATCGGATTCAGATACAATCATTTGCTTAAAATCCTGCCAATCTGGAATATGACATGTATAATATAAATCAAAATACTTCCATTTCTCAACTATTTGAATGTCATTTCCCGTAAAACGGGCTTCGGAAAGAATAAAATTGTTGTCACCTTTCCCAAGCATTGTTTTTGCTGTGGCATCAATAAATTGTACACATTCTTCAGCTGTGGAGTTTTCAGTAATTCTCTGGGCTTTGAGGTTTAATGTAGCTAATATAACTAAGCAAAAAATAATCTGTTTTTTCATTTTTAATAGTATGAGTTTTTAAAATTCAATAGCATCAATCATTGCAATGAAATGTGAAATAGTTTAGCTGCAATGGATCCAACTGCTTAGGCTCATAGGTTTTTATTATTTTTCTTTTGCCCGCAACCGCCTCATCATAGCTTGGAAAATTCTGGATAGAAATATCGCGAATCTCTATTCCCCGCTTTGCTGATTGATTTTTCTCATAGTATTTGCGAAACTCTGCTTTCATTTCTGATTCAATCTTCCCTACAGAATATCCACATTCTGCTTTGATTACATCAGAAATAATCACACTGGAAAATTTTAAATTTTTGTCGTAATTTCCGGCATAATCAAAACCATATACCACAAAATATTTCTGCGATTGAATTTCGGTATTTATTAAAAAAGAACTCATTATACCCATTGTTGCAATCATGACGATTGCTAAACTCATTTTTGCAATTAATTTTTTCATTGTTCGTTTATTTAAATTTTAAGAGTTAGAATTATCGTTTTCTGAGGCTCCATTAGTACACACATAAATATTTAAAACGCTGGA
>JBDSBN010000104.1:0-4540 GCA_039921585.1 Ginsengibacter sp.
CCTGGTTGATCTCTACTTTGAATTCACGTTTCAAACGATCGATGATAATTTCAAGGTGCAACTCACCCATTCCACGAAGAATCGTTTGGCCGGTTTCTAAATCAGTGTTGACTTTCAACGTAGGATCTTCTTCTACTAATTTAGAGATTGCTAATCCCATTTTATCAACGTCCGCCTGTGTTTTAGGTTCAATGGCAATGGCAATAACCGGATCAGGAAACGTCATGGCTTCCAGAACGATCGGATTATTTTCATCGCATAAAGTGTCCCCGGTTTTGATATCTTTAAATCCAACCGCAGCGCCTATATCGCCGGCCTGAATATAATCTACCGGGTTTTGTTTATTCGCATGCATTTGCATGATTCTCGAGATTCTTTCGTTTTTCCCGGTTCTGGTATTTAATACATAAGAGCCTGAATCCAATCGGCCACTATACGCCCGGAAGAACGCCAAACGTCCTACAAAGGGATCGGTCATAATTTTGAATGCCAATACGCAGAAAGGTTCTTTAGGATCGCAGGCACGTTCAATTTCCTTACCACTATCCGGATCAGTTCCTTTTACAGGAGGAAGATCCATTGGCCCAGGTAAATAACGAACAATCGCATCCAGTGCAGCCTGTACTCCTTTATTTTTGAAAGAAGATCCACACATCATTGGAATGATTGAAATATCAATAGTAGCCCTACGGATCGCTGCATGAATTTCGTCTTCAGTAATCGTGTTGGGATCATCAAAAAATTTCTCTAATAAATTTTCATCGTAATCTGCTACAGCCTCAACGAGATGTTGCCTCCATTCTGCAACATCCGCTTTCATATCTTCAGGAATTGGAATTTCTTCAAAGGTCATGCCCTGGGTAGCATCGTCCCAAACAATCGCCTTCATGGTAATCAAATCCACGACGCCTCTAAAATTTTCTTCAGCACCAATCGGTAACTGCAACGGAACTGCTTTGGCACCCAACATTTCTTTAACCTGTTTTACCACGTTTAAAAAATCAGCACCAGAACGATCCATTTTGTTTACAAATCCAATGCGCGGAACTTTATATTTATTTGCCTGGCGCCAAACTGTTTCACTCTGAGGTTCAACACCACTGACTGCACAAAATAAAGATAATAACCCATCCAATACACGTAGTGAACGTTCTACTTCTACCGTAAAATCAACGTGGCCCGGAGTATCAATAATATTGAATTTGTATAAATGAGTATCAGGTGTTTTTTTTCCTTGTGACATTGGAAAGTTCCAGAAACAGGTAGTAGCTGCGGACGTAATAGTAATCCCGCGTTCTTGCTCCTGCGCCATCCAGTCCATAGTAGCAGCACCATCGTGCACTTCACCTATCTTGTGGTTCACTCCCGTATAATACAGAATACGTTCTGTTGTAGTAGTTTTGCCCGCATCTATATGAGCGGCAATACCAAAGTTTCTCTGAAATCGTAAATCGGCCATTTGGCTTGTTTTTGTTTTTTATTATGAATTTTTTCTCTCTTTATTGAATAAACATCAGCCTTCACTTTTCTGAAATTCTGCTCAGATTCATTCCTATTCTTGTATATTAAATTTAGAGGGCGCAAAGGTACGAAGATTCCACAAAAAAAAGAGACATTAAAAGACGAATTCCGAAAGGAAATTCTATGTTAAACTTTGCAAAATAATGCCATCGTATTTTGTAGTAAACGGACAAATAACTATGAATCCAATTTCGCTTTACCACACATAAGTTGCCACTGCTCCGCCATTCAACGAAGTAGTTGCCCCATTACCTTTGTACCTGATATCAAACGATTGCCTTTCGCTGGTTGTATTCATCACGATCAATACTTTCTTTCCATCGGGAGTTGTAAATCCTACATTGGTCAGATTGGGAATGTCGGTAGTAAAAATATGGTTTGAATAGGGCCTGACAAACTTTGAAGCATGTGCGATAATATAATAGGATTGATTTCTTGTAATCGTATTTCCATCGACAGTTATTGCGCCAAGACATGTTGTGCAACCTCCATCCGTATGGGGACCGAGATTGGGGTCAGATGCAAGATTCCATTCCAGTACATTCCGGATCCAATTCCTTGTTGCCCCAATAATTAGATTTTGAATCGCCCACGAAAGATCACCTGCAAAAGAAGAACCCGATCCGGTATATTGCTCAGTGAAATAAATATTCTTTTCGGGAAATTCGTTATGTACCTGAGATAAAGCTGAAATATTTCCCTCATATAAATGGAATGCCGAACCATCTACATACATTCGGGCGGCTGAATCTTTTAAAATACTCAGTGGATATTGAGGAACATTGGCATTATGATCGTAGCAAATGATCTTTGTCGCAATGGCCAATTTTTTGAAAGTAGGCCCCAGGTAATTTTTTATAAAATCAGCCTGATCTATCGCACTCATGAACATGCTCGGATTATTTTTGGGATTCAAAGGTTCATTTTGCGGTGTTATAGCATCAATAACGATTCCTTCCGATTTCATTGCCTGGATATATTTCACAAAATAGTTTGCATATACTTGAAAATATAGTTTTTCCAAACTTCCTCCGGCAGGGCTTTTATTGTCTTTCATCCATGCAGGAGCAGACCATGTAGAGCCAAGAATTTTGATTTGAGGATTTATTTTCAAGATCATTTTCAAAATCGGAATCAGATCAATTCTATTTTTATCAATCGTGAACTTTTGCAGATTCAGATCAGTTTTTCCAGCCGGTAGATCGTCATAAGAATATACATGATCACTTAAATCGGAAGCTCCGATACTGATCCTGATATAACTTATTCCAATTGAATTTCCTGTAGTTGAAAATAATTCATTTAATAATTTCATTTTTTCTTATAAACCCATAGAATTTATAAGCTGGGCGCTTCCATCTGTAAGGCAAAATCCGAAACCATCAATCTCCTGGAATCGTCTTGCCGGATCAACTTCTATAAAAGGAATTTGGTTATCTATGCTTGAAAATTTAATTGGTTTTTGTTGCTGAAACAATTGAGATCTATTCCCTTCAGTAAGCCAAAAATTAATCTCATCATGATTCAAATTTTTATGTGTAATGGATCGGGTTTGCCGGGGCACGAGCTTTTCAGAACAGGAAAAAAGAAAGAATATAAAAGCAACGGTTACTAAAAATTTATTATCGTATTTCATATCGATCAAGGATTTAAAAAGGTTTCAGTTCGTTAAGTTTTCATGGATCGTTCTGTGAAAAAAGAAAGAATTAAATTGCTTTTTATTGGAAGAGAAACTTTAATTCGAAAGATTGAAGGGATTAGTTTTTAATTATAAAAAATAAATATACAGATTTATAATAAAAATTCTCTACTGGTTTCAAAAACCGGTTTTGCCTAACAAAAAAAAGTAGAAAATCCTTTAGGAGAATTTGTTATTTTTTTATTGATTGTAATATTATTGCAGGATAGAAATAAAATCGATGAATCGGTACTGAAAAAGCCGGCAGAATTTTATTCTGTAGTTGCATCACGAGTATTGTTTATAAAAACATTTCAATCAAACAAACTCATATTAAATATTGGGAAATGGGATGAGTCTAAGGCATTAATTATAAAAAAAGAGGCTACTCTTTTGAGATAGCCTCCTGATTATTTGATCGCAGAATTTATTAGATCCTAAAATGTGCGAATGCTTTGTTGGCATCAGCCATGCGATGAGTATCTTCTTTCTTTTTATAAGCAGCGCCTTCACCTTTACTTGCTGCTACGATTTCATTCGCTAATTTTTCTGACATGCTTCGGCCATTTCTGCCGCGGCTATATTTTATCAACCACTTGATACTTAATGATACTTTTCTATCAGCTCTAACTTCAGACGGTATCTGAAAAGTAGCTCCACCAATTCTACGGCTTTTTACTTCCACTCCCGGAGTTACATTGGCCAAAGCCTTTTTCCAAATTTCATATCCGTCTTCACCTGAAATTTTGGAAACTTTATCCAAAGCATCGTAAAATATAGAATAGGCCCCGCTTTTTTTCCCTTCCCACATTAAATTATTTACAAAACGGGTAACTAATTTGTCCTGAAATTTAGGATCAGGCGCTAAAGGAAGTTTTTTTGCTTGTGCTTTACGCATTGTTCATTTTTATTTTTTCATCAGCCTCTTTTCGGCATGACGGTAATTTTGTAATTAAACTATTTTTTAGCTTTTTCTCTTTTTGTTCCGTATTTAGAGCGGCTTTGTTTACGACCTTTCACACCAGCAGTATCCAGGCTTCCACGTACAATATGATAACGAACGCCTGGTAAATCTTTTACCCTTCCACCACGGAGCAATACAATAGAGTGTTCCTGCAAATTATGCCCTTCTCCGGGAATGTATGCGATCACTTCAATTTTATTAGTAAGTCTTACTTTTGCAACTTTACGTAATGCGGAGTTCGGTTTTTTGGGAGTAGTAGTGTAAACTCTTGTACACACGCCTCTGCGCTGCGGGCAGCTATCCAGCGCTCTTGATTTACTCTTAGCCCTGATAATTGTTCTTCCTTTTCTTACTAATTGCTGTATTGTGGGCATTAT
>JBDSBN010000105.1:0-3480 GCA_039921585.1 Ginsengibacter sp.
TATTCAAGAATTAATTATCAGATAATCTTCAATTTCGCTTATTAAAACCTTTAACCTTATTTTTGTCAAAAAAAAATTACTATGCAACATCTGCTTGTTACACACAACATCCTTCGCTGGCTAATTATTATTTTTGCTTTATGGACTGTTTTTAGTGCCATTAGTGGAATGATGTCAAAAAGAAATTATGTTCGAAGTGACGATAAAAGTAATTTCTTCTTCATGCTATCTATGGACATCCAATTACTGGTGGGCATGATCCTTTATTTCAGTAATGGATGGTTTGACAGATTGAAAAATCTGGGTGATAATATGAAAGATCCGAACGCACGGTTCTTTACCATGGAACATCTTCTTTTAATGTTGATAGCGTGGATATTGGTACATGTAGGTAGAATTGCCGTGAAAAAAGCATCATCGTCTCAATCGAAATTTAAAAAGCAATTAATTTATTTTGGAATTGCCTTTTTGTTAATCCTATTAGCTATTCCCTGGCCGTTTAGAGAAGAATTAATAAGACCATGGTTCAGATGGTTTTAATGAATGCAAAGGGTTTAAATAATAAATATTTTGGACGTTAATAGTGCCGGGAGAAATACCTATGCGGAAAATATAGTTTGCCTTAAAATGTCCTCCCGGCAGGAATAAATAATAATGAATGAAACTAGAAAATAATGAAAGACCGATTATCCTCATTACAAATGATGATGGAATTACGGCACCAGGTATTCGAAACCTGGTAGAAGCAGTAAAAGATCTTGGAGATATCATAGTAGTGGCACCTGATAAACCTCAAAGTGGAATGGGGCACGCTATAACCATAGGGATGCCTCTCAGATTGACAAAGATGGCTGGTTTGTTTGGTGACATTGAAGCCTGGCAGGTAAGTGGTACTCCGGTGGATTGTGTCAAACTGGCCGTAGACAAGATCCTCCGTCGCAAACCGGATATTTGTTTAAGTGGAATCAATCATGGAGCCAACCATTCTATCAATGTGATTTATTCCGGAACAATGAGTGCTGCAATGGAAGCCTCCATTGAAGGAATTCCTTCTATTGGTTTTTCGCTTTTGGATTTTCAATATGAAGCGGATTTTTCAGCAGCAAGACATTATGTTCATAAAATTGTCAATGACATGATGCAGACAAAAATGGAAAAGCATTTTCTACTGAATGTCAATATTCCAAAGGGACCTGTGGAGGATATACAAGGCATTAAAATTTGTAGACAGGCTTATGCCAAATATGACGAGTCATTTGATGAAAGAATGGATCCGAATGGTAAAAAATACTACTGGCTTACCGGAGAATTTATAAATCACGATGATGGAACAGATACAGATGTATGGGCATTGAAAAACAATTATGTTAGCGTGGTGCCTGTTCAATTTGACCTGACAAATTATAAACTAAAGCAAGACCTTGAAAAAACCTGGAACATTCTATGATTTTCAAAAAAGATAATTTTGTCTTCGGACTGATTCTGGGATTTATTGCACCAATGATCGGATTTTTAGTGTACAAATTTGTAAAGTTTAAAAATTTGACCTTGGAGGAAATGTTTCAGTGGCTCATGATGAATCCCAATCTGATTACCGTTTCCATCACCGTTTCACTAATGGCCAATGCCATACTGTTTACCATCTATATTAATGGACACAGGGACAAAACGGCCAAAGGAATTTTTGTTCTGACAATGATTTATGCTATACTGGCGATGACGCTGAAGTATATTTAAATAATTCTATACCATGGGTTACATGGCACTATTTCAATTATTCACAATTGGAGTGTTGCTATGTAACCCATTTTTGTATTCAGTTATATATTATGACTTCTTCCATGGTCATACAAAGGCGCTTTTAAAATAAAGAAGTTTTTACAAAGTGTCGTATTTCAAAATGACATTTAACAAACCCTCCCCTATCTTTTTTCGTAAATTTGAGAAAAGAAAAACATGAAGTATCTATCCGGAATAATCATATTAATAACCATGACTTTTGGTCTCACCTCCTGCGCTCAAAACACAAAAAAGGAAAAAGTGGAAAAAAGGGTCGAATTATCTCAAAAAGATTTATCTAAATACAGTAAAGCTGTTTTTGCTTCTGGATGTTTTTGGCATACAGAAGCGTTATTTGATGGAATGAAGGGAGTTGCGGAAGCTGTTTCCGGTTATGCCGGGGGAAATACTAAAAACCCATCCTATGAAAAAGTGATCACCGGCAATACCGGTCATGCGGAAAGCGTGATGGTGTATTATGATTCAACCATAGTCTCCTACTCTACTTTAATGAAGGCATATTTTGAAGCGCAGGACCCAACCTCAGTAAATGGTCAGGGAGCTGACCGGGGTTCTCAATATCGTTCTTTGGCATTTTACAACAACTCAGAACAAAAGGAAATGCTCGAGAATTATATTAAAGAATTAAACGAATCAGGAAGATATACAGATCCCATCGCTGTACAGGTTGTACCATACGATAAATTCTGGAAGGCAGAGGATTATCATCAGGAATATGTGCTGAATAATCCCAACAGCAGTTATGTGCAAAATGTATGTATTAAAGACGTGCGAAAATTCCAGAAAAAATTTCCGGAATTGATCAAACCGGAGTATATGTTTTAATGGATGACATCTGTTGTAAGATGATCAGTTTTATTCTTTCAATAAGCGGATGATATTTCCTACATTTTTACTTTCCATCATTCTAACCGGTTTTAGAATGAAGCCCAACCAAAAACCCGGATGAATCACCTTTTTACTTAACTCAATCACCATATTCTCTATTTGGATAACCAATCTATTTTTGAGAAAGTCATCTGCGTGAGCAAGTGCTACAGCATTTGCCCAACTTGCCTTCCGGGCGGTATCAATACTAAAATTCAGCACCGCTTTTTCCCGGCCACCGGAAATTTGGTTTAGGTATCTTAAGGGAAACCAAATCTTGCTTAGGGTGTTTTGAACTAATTGCGCCTGCTCGGCAATCAGATCATTTATTTTATTAAAATCATTTTTAAGATCAAATATTTTATCTCCCGGGGAAATTTCTGCTGTGGCTATACACAGGTCTAAATTAATGTGGGTACTGATACCCAATATTAGATGTTGGAAAACGATTAGGTCTGCATTTTCGCATGCGTCGAATACAGCGAACCATGCATCAGTACAGGGTTGTTTGTTTTTGTAGGCTTCCCAGGCAACAAAATATCGGTTTGCAAAACAGACATCTAACTTCTCCATTCGTTTTCCATCCTCGAATAAATCATGATCAATTCCTTGTTGAATGGCAACAGTCATTTGCCGGTATAATGTTGCAAAATACCCAAGGCGGCTGTTATGAAGAATGCTCCATGCTATAATATCATCTAACTTGGAAATTACTTCAGCAATCGTTGTGGCTTGATTCATTTATTCAGTTTATTCGATGTGTTATCAAATTTACATGAATCAGCCTGATCCAAAACCAATCTGGAAATCTTT
>JBDSBN010000106.1:0-13645 GCA_039921585.1 Ginsengibacter sp.
AAGAAGAGATAGTAGATAATAAGCTATTTACTTTATCCAAAAAGGATTCTTCGTTCACTTGGAAAAAAATGGCTGCTGCAGCGGTTGTCTTTTTGCTTTTAGGAACGGGTCTGTTTTATTTTCTAAAGGACAACAATTCAAATAAACTGATAGCGGTTGAGAAAACTCCCGCACCCGAGGATATTGCTCCACCAAATACTGTCAATGCAACCTTAACCCTTTCCAACGGAGTAACCATTGTTTTGGACAGCGCCGGAAATGGAATGTTGGCCAAACAGGGCGATGTAAATGTAATGAAGCTGAGTGAAGGACAGATTGCTTATGATCCTGTGTTATCAAATACACATGCTGGTGAGATCAAATATAACACCCTTTCTAATCCAAGAGGAAGTAAAATGGTGAATATATTATTAGCGGACGGAACTAAAGTGTGGTTAAACGCGGAAAGTTCTCTGCGATATCCAACTGTATTTGTTGGAAAAGACCGGCAGGTTGAGATCACCGGTGAAGCCTATTTTGAAGTAGCCCATAATGCCGCCATGCCTTTTCATGTAAGTGTGGATGGAATGATAGTGGAAGTGCTCGGAACGCATTTTAATATCAACAGTTTTAAAGAGGAAAATGCACTTCGTACAACCCTTTTAGAAGGCAGTGTGAAAGTGAATATGGGATCAAAAAACAGGATTCTTAAACCGGGTGAGCAGGCACAGGTTTCCAGAACAGGCAAACATTTTATTTCGATCTCAAAACCGGATGTGCAGGAAGTGATGGCCTGGAAGGAGGGGAGATTCTTATTTAGCAATATGGATCTGGAATCAATCATGCGGCAATTGAGCAGGTGGTATAATGTGGATGTCGTGTATGAAACAGATGTTAGTGACCGATATACCTTAAATGTGTCCAGGGATGTTCCGGTTTCTCAGTTATTTAAATTTATTGAGATAAGCGGCGGGGTGAAATTTGATATTAGAAATAATAGAATTACTGTAAAAAAATAATTTTCAATAAAATATAAAAAAACGAAAAAAGAAATTTTGATGATAATTAATCCGGAATAAAAAAAGGGAAATGCTGGTAACATTTCCCCCGAATAAGCCGGATGAGATCATCAAATAAGTCGGTGAGACTTCTTTATTAACAATTAATCCAAACTAAATTCAAAGGTATGCAAAATGTTTATTCCTTTGGCGAACCGGTTACAACCGGTTTAAAGGGAGCCGCCCGGCTTCTGAAAATGCCAGAAAAAATTAAAAAGATTATGAAGATCACAACTTTTCTTTTCTTTTTAGCATGTATGCAGGTAAGTGCTAAAAGTGATGCTCAAAGGATTACCCTTTCACTAAAAAATGCTTCCATAGAAAAGGTTTTTAAAGAAATCAATGTGCAATCCGGATATAACTTTGTTTACAATAACCGGATTTTGAAAAATGCCAAAAAGGTTAATGTTGATTTCAGAAACCAGCCTATTGAGGTGGTGTTGGGCAATATCTTGCAAGATCAGCCATTTACATTTTCTATTATTGATAAGACGATTGTTCTAAAACCTCTTGAAAAAATTTTAGAAGTACTCTTACCTAAAGAGGTGTCATACGAAGAAACGATCCGCGGAAAGGTGGTAGACTCAAAGGGACAACCACTTGCGAGAGTTACTGTAAAAGTAAAAGGTGTTGCTACTGCTACCGCTACAGATGATCAAGGGGAATTTGTATTGAGGGTAAAAGATGAAAAGCCTGTCCTTGTTTTTTCGATGATCGGATATGCAACCCGGGAAGTAACTGTTACCTCCAATCAAACATTGAATATTGTATTATCGGAAGAACTGAAGCAATTAGGTGATGTGATTGTTACCGGAATATATAATAGAAAAGCAAGTAGCTACAAAGGAGCAGCTGTTACTATTACAAAAAAGGAATTGAAGCAGGTGGGTAATGCCAATGTGTTTCAGGCATTAAAAAATCTGGCACCTTCCATGGTTCTGGACAATTTTGTTGTAGGATCTGATCCGAATGCTTTACCAAATATTCAGATTAGAGGCAACTCATCTTTTCCGCTCACTGAGTCAGAGTTGACTTCCAGCTTAAAAGGAAACTATCTTAAAAATCCGAATGAGCCTTTATTTATCCTTGATGGATTTGAAACTTCTATAGAAAATGTTTTTGACCTGGATATGAACAGGATTGAAACGATTACTATTCTAAAAGATGCTGCCTCCAAAGCCTTATACGGCTCAAAAGCGGCAAACGGTGTTATTGTTATTGAGACAACAAAACTCTCCTCCAATAAACCCCTCGTTACTTATAATGCCAGTGTGGATGTGGAACTTCCGGACCTATCCAGTTATAATTTGGCAAATTCTGCTGAGAAATTGGAAGCAGAACGAATTGATGGAATGTACACAGCTAAATCAAATACATATGATCCCCCGGGAACAAATGCCAATCTGATGCAATTATATAATTTCAGAAGGAAATTAGTACTTGAAGGAATGGATACTTATTGGATGGCTAAACCGCTTCGCGATGGAGTTGGTCAAAAACATGCACTTTCTGTAGAGTTGGGTGGAGATAATTTAAGAATTGTAGCAGATGGTTCTTACAGAGAAGTTGCCGGTGTGATGAAAGGATCTTCCCGAAAAAATATTGCAGGAAGTATGAGTACCTCTTACCGGGTGAGCAATCTTTTATTTAGAAATATTACCAGTATCAATAGTAATAATAGTTTTGAATCACCGTATGGTACATTTAATGAATATGCCCGCATGAATCCGTATTGGAAGGCAGTGAATGAGGATGGAACGATACCTTATTATTCTGAATTGGGGCCAAACGGAGAAAGGTTTACGAATCCATTGTACAACTCTACTGTAAATTCTAAAATAACGGCTGATTACTTTAATGTGGTGAACAATTTCTACATGGAGTGGACGATCAAGCCGGGCTTAAGAGCTACTACAAGAGCAGGTATTAATGTAAACAAGAATGGAGCTGATGAATTCTATCCCTCAGGCCATACAAAGTTTGATCTGTATTTATCAGAAGAGGATAAAAACCGCCGTGGATCTTACCAGGTCAATAACGGTAAAAGTATTTCCCTTTTTGGTGATGTGAATTTGAATTATACGAAAGAGATTAATAAACATGCGCTGTTTGGTAATATCGGATTTAATGTGAGTGAAAGAAAATACAGTGAAGTGTTTCATTTGGTGGAAGGATTTGCCAGCGACAGAATGAATAATATCATTTTCGGTCGTGATTATGCCCTCGATTCCAGACCATCAGGAGTTGATGGAATTAATCGCGAGATCGGGTTTCTTGGCGCCGCATCCTATGTGTGGGATAATCGTTTTTTAACGGATCTGACACTCAGAACAACTGCTTCTTCTCAGTTTGGAGCGGATAAGCGTTGGGGTAATTTCTGGAGTTTGGGATTGGGTTGGAATTTGCACAAAGAACAATTCTTCCAAAATATTGGAATTTTTGATCAGTTTAAATTAAGAGGTTCTCTCGGAAATACCGGTAGTCAGAATTTCAGTACCAATCAATCTATTGCAACGTATCAATATTACCTGCAATCACTTTACCAGGGCTTCCCCGGTTCGTATTTAACCAACCTGGCCAATCCGGGACTTCAATGGGAATCTTCCTTTGATTACAATGCCGGTCTTGACCTGAAGGTAAAAGGGTTGTCGATACGTCTTGATTATTATGAAAGGTATAAAGAAAACCTGGTGACCTTAATTACCCTTCCTGAATCAACAGGTTTTGGTTTTGTAAGTGATAATTTAGGAAAAGTAAAAAATGAAGGGGTTGAAATATATGCTTCATATCTCGTTTGGTCCAGTGGCAAAAACTTCGTGAACCTAAATGCAAGTTTTGAAACCAATACAAATAAGATCGTGGAACTTTCTAACAGTATGAAGGACTTTAACGACCGCATGAATAAGCTGGCGGCAGATAGATCCAATAACAAACCAGTGAACAGGTACGAAGATGGAATGTCGATGGATGCCATCTGGGCTGTTCCTTCTCTGGGAATTGATCCGGCTACCGGAAATGAAATTTATATGGATAGAAACGGAAACACCACCTATAACTGGAGTTCCTCGGATATGATCGTAGCAGGTAATGCCGCTCCAAAGTACCAGGGAATATTTAGTTTTAATGCGGAAGTGCACAACTTCGGTCTTGGAGTTACTGGTCGCTACCTGGCAGGAGGTCAATTATATAATCAAACCTTAGTGGACAGGGTAGAAAACATTGACATGAACTATAATGTAGACAAGAGAGTTCTGAATGGTCGTTGGTTGGCTCCCGGACAACATGTTGAATTTAAAAGACTGGGACAATATAGCCGTCCGATTGAAGGTTCGAATGCATCTGAATCAAGAGATGAAAAAACCAGAGCTACTACCATATTCGTTCAGGATAGAAATGAGGTAACAATCGGTGCTATTAATTTTTATTATGACTTCACAGACATGATCAGAAATTATAAGATTCAGCGTTTGCGTGCTTCTTTTAACATGAATGAAGTGGCTACATTTTCCACTATTCGCTTGGAAAGAGGATTGCATTATCCTTTTGCCAGAACCTTATCATTTTCCGTATCAGCAACATTTTAAATAATTCGAAATGAAACATATTTTTAGATACATACTATTCGGCATTCTCCTTACAGGAATTGTTTCCTGTAAAAAAGATTGGCTGGACGTAACGGCTACGAATCAGATCAAAGCCAAAGATCAGTTTAAACAAACTTCCGGATATAAGGATGCGCTTATGGGAGTTTATATCGGCATGACAAAACCTTCTTCCTATGCCCGGGATATGACCTGGAACCTGGTGGATATTTTGTCTCAGCAATATGCCATATTTCCTAATCTGGCACTTTATACAGATGTGCAGTCATATAAATACAGGTCAACCAGGGCTATGCCTCAAATTGATGCTTTATGGAAAGGACAGTATAATACCATTGCAAATGTGAATGGTATCCTGGATGAAATGGAAAAAAACACGGATGTTCTGGGGAAAATAGATAAGGCAATTATTAAGGGTGAATTACTTGGTTTAAGGGCATTCCTGCATTTCGATCTGATTCGCCTATATGGGGAATCTAATTATGCAAACAGACCGGAATTAGTTAATAAATTGACTATCCCTTATGTGATAACATTATCAAAAGATTTGACTCCTCAGTTTTCTTATAAAGAAACCTTTGCT
Organism: Ginsengibacter sp.; assembly: GCA_039921585.1. GTDB lineage: Bacteria > Bacteroidota > Bacteroidia > Chitinophagales > Chitinophagaceae > Ginsengibacter. The sequence goes on from JBDSBN010000106.1 coordinate 5,223, forward strand.
CTGTTACAAAAAGATATTTCTGATGCACTTGAATTATTAAAGGAAGATCCTTCCTATAAAGAAATCTCAAGACCTGCAGAATACTATATGGAAGTAAACAGGGAAGGGTTTTACGATAAGCGTGAACAAAGGATGAACTATTACGCGGTAAAAGCCTTGCAGGCCAGAGTAAATATTTGGCAAGGCAGCACTCAGGATCTTCAGAATGCGGCCTCGGCTGCTGAAGAGGTGATTGCAAAATCAGGCGCAAAACTTCGCATCGCTACTTCTCAGGTTGGTAATGATAAAATCTTATCCTCTGAACAGTTGTTTAGTTTAAATGTAACTGCTTTTGCAAATATTGTTGGTCAATTCTTTAATGGAGAGAACAACACGAATTATGATGCACTGATTCTATTGCGTCCAACAGCAGAAACACTTTTCGAAACTTCCAATCAGAATATTGGAGTTCCGGATATTCGTTTCAATACGTTATTAACCTTGCATAGTCGTGGGATGGTTTCACAAAAACTCCTGCAAGCTACAGGTAATCAGTATAGAAATATAATGCCTTTGATGAAGCTTCCGGAAATGTACTATATCGCTGCAGAAGCTTACCTCAATACAAACCTTCCAAAATCCATTCAATACCTAAATAAGGTACGCGAGAGCAGAGGGATTTTACAGGAAATACCGGCAGATGCCACCCTGGAAGTTGTAAAAGCAGAATTGCAAAAGGAATATCGAAAAGAATTTATAGCGGAAGGACAATTGTTCTTTTATTATAAAAGAAAAGGTTTGACGAGTTTCCCTGGTTTGTCCACACAAATCACTGCAAACGATCAGATCTACAGACTGCCTTATCCTGATAATGAAATTGAATTTGGAAATAGAGTACAATAAAAATTATTAATTATGAAAAAAACAACCATTCTTTTTATTTGCCTGATGGTATTTTCAGTCTCTTTCTTTGGCTGTAAAAAAGAGGAGCTGCAACCGTTTAAAGCAAACCCCGCTATCAACTTTACCAAAGTTGAAAATACGAATTCGCTTACGTATTCTTTTATGACCAATCCTGCTAAAGATTATATCCAGGAAATTCCGGTTATCATCATTGGAGATTCCTCTAATGTGGATCGCACCTTTAATGTGGAAGTTGTCAGCGATTCGAATACGACAGCTACTTCCGGTCAGTATGAAATATTAGGCGGAATCGTAGAGGCAGGAAAGTTTACAGGGAAACTAAGAATTAAACTGATCAAATCACCTCAGTTGGATGTAGAAACAGTTTCTTTAAAAGTTAAGCTGGTCAACTCTGCAGATTTCAAAGTTGGGAATATAGAATCCTCTGATTTTATAGTAAAATGGACGAATCAGATTGTGATTCCTGCCTGGACCTATTTCAGAATTTTCTTTGTTTCTGTTCCCAGTAACTCAGCTTATAGATTAATTATCCAGGAAACAGGCCTGATTACCTTGACTGCTGCCCAATATAGCAGAGATATAGGTGCTGCCGGAGTGGAAGCGCTTGCTACAAAATTTGGTGATTATGTGAAGCAATGGAATAAAGATAATCCAAATGATAAGTTGAAACACGATTCCGGAACACTGGAGGGACAGGAAATTGTACCAAGATATTACACACGTTCAAAATTTGACTAATGAAAAAATTATTTTTATATACAATACTTTTATGCACTTCCATATTTGTATTGAATTCCTGCAGAAAAGATTTCAGTTCACTGAATACGAATAAAATTAATGGAATTGAATTTGACACAACCGGTCAAAGCAGTTTAAGCGTTTTCCAATTTGAAAAATTAGTTGTGAAGCCTGTCCTTAAAATGGATGGTGTAAAGCAGTCTGATTTAAAATTTGAATGGAGGTTAAATGTCGCTCCCGGTTCATTGGATTACGAGATAGTTGGAACGGAACGCGATCTTAATTTTGAAATGAAGAAGATTCCAACTAAAGCAGATCAGTTTTATCAATTGTTATATGTTGTGACTGATCAGACGAATGATTTGAAATACATAACCGCCTGGCCGGTTACAGTTCGAAATAGTATAGGAGAAGGTCTGGTTATCGCTACTTCTTCTGATGGGGTTAATTCGGATATTAGCCATATTATGTCTCCATTGGTTACTTCGAATTATAGCTCGGAAAGCATCAAGAGAAATGTATATTCTGCCGTAAATGGTAAAACAATTCCTGGCTTATTAAAACAGATCAGGTATACAAAATTAGCCGCACAAGGGGAAATTATGATGGCTATTTCGGATAACACTATTTTAGCTGTCAAAACTTTGGATTACTCCTTAATTGGGATGAATGAAGATTTATTCTTTACACCGGTAGCTGGAAGAAAAAATGACCAGATCGGTGATTTGACGCAAATTGATGTATATATTGGAAATGGGAGATTAACAGCCGTATGGTTGGAGATCAACAAGAAGTTCGGCGTTCCGTATGATAATAAATATACCGTTCCGGCTCATGTAGGTTTAAATGGACATAGTAATAATCCTGCGGTTGTGATCAGTTATTACGATGAAGTAAAAGGTGCTTTTGTATATCAGCCGGCAATTACAGCCTGGGGTGATAGGAATACCTACTTGTTAGCTTCTTCCCCGCAAGGTGGATTTGACCCTGCCGCAATCGAAGGGAAAGTAAATCTGGCAGCAGGGGTTACACAAAGCGGAGACTTTCTACATATTTTAAAAAGTAAAACGGGTAACGGTATTGGTTTATATATCATTGATCCGGGAGGATACGATGCCAATTGGAATTTGACCAAACCTTCTCCAAAAGAAATGGTGGACCTGTCCGGCGCTCCGGATATTCAAAACGCAAAAAGATTTGTACTTCTGGATGATCAGAAGGTGTTGTACTATGCTACAACAACAAAAATCTATGCGGTGCTTTATGGTTCTTCCACGCCTGCTTTTTCTGAAAGATATACTGTTAGTTCAGGAGAAGAAATCACCACATTGCAGGTATACAGGCAGGCTGATTACCCTAAAAAACCGGTGGGAGATCCTTCCTATATAAGTACCAACAACAAACAGTTGATTATGTCAACCTATAAGGGTACGGAAGGAAAGGTTTACATCATGCCGATGATAAATTTAGGATTGGGAAATATTGATGTTCCAAATATCAAAGTATATGGTGGATTCAATCGCATATCAGCAATTGGTACACAACGATAATTAATCTAAAAAAAAACAATACCGGGGAATGAACTTCCCCGGTCTTTCTTATGAAAAAAATACTCAGGATTGCCAGGGTAGAGTTAAGTATATTATTCTATTCACCGATTGCCTGGCTGGTATTAATCATCTTTTTTATCCAAAGCGGGATCACCTTTGCTGACCTGCTGATCAAGCATGAAGCAGACCAACAATTAGGATATGGCATTAAGTCGCTCACAACAAAAACATTTGGTGGAAGAGACGGATTATTTGCAGTAGTTCAAAGTAAACTGTTTCTGTATATTCCGTTATTAACGATGGGCTTGATGAGCCGGGAAACGAGCAGCGGTTCAATAAAGCTTTTGCTATCTTCTCCGGTAACAACCAGGGAAATCATTTTTGGTAAATTTTTGACCATGATGATTTATGGGTTTTTATTGATTTCCATATTACTCATAATGACGCTTGGAGCCGGAATGACTATTGAGTTTCTTGATGTGAAATTTGTATTAGGAGGAATTTTGGGTCTATACCTGTTGATCTGTGCATACGCTGCAATCGGTTTGTTTATGTCGAGTCTGACCGCTTACCAGGTAGTTGCTACCATCAGCACTCTGGCTGTGTTGGCGGGTTTGAAATTCATTGGAGAGATAGGAAAAAGTATTGAATTTGTCCGGGATATCACTTATTGGATATCCATAGAAGGCAGGGTGAATAATTTTATAAACGGGTTAATCAGTAGCAAGGATGTGATTTATTTTTTAATGGTTATCTCACTTTTTCTGAGTCTGACCATCATGAAACTAAATGCCGGCCGGGTGATCCGGTCTTCTACAGCAAATTTCCTTCGATATAGCAGTTTGATTTTAATCACCCTTGTGATTGGCTATATAAGTTCATTGCCTTCTTTTACAAAATACTATGATACCACAAGGTTTAAAGACAGAACATTGACTGATCATAGTCAGGAGGTCATTGCTCAACTTAAAAAACCAATCACCCTGACAACTTATGTGAATATCATTAATTCTAATGCGCATCTTGGATCTCCAAAGTTTAGAAATTTTGATAAGAATCAATTCGAGCAATACCAAAGGTATCTGCCGGACATGAACTTTGTGTATGTATCGTATTATGATTCAACGGAGCATAATACGGATAAAACAAAAACATTGGAAGAGCGGGCAAGGCGGTCAGCAACTGCATATGGATATGATTTCGAAAAAGTTTTATCCAATAAGGAAATAAATAAAGTGATTGATCTCACTCCTGAAAAGAACAGAATTGTCCGTATGCTTGAGTATGATGGAAAAATAACTCCTTTGCGTATGTTCCAGGATATGCATGTATATCCACATGAACCGGAAATCACCGCTGCTTTAAAAAGATTGTTAACAGCTCCTCAACTGGTAGGTATGGTACAGGGAAATGACGAACGTAGTTTTTTAAAGACAGGAGATAAAGCGTACCAAAATATTATGACTTCTATCGGAACAAGAGCAGCACTGATTAATAATGGTTTTGAAGTAATTGAAATATCCGCAGATGGGACAGACACGATCCCTGAAAATTTGACTGCCCTGGTAATCGCCGACCCAAAAAGCAGTTATAATACAGCCTTTATGGAGAAATTAGATTCCTACCTGGATAACGGAGGAAATCTTCTAATTGCCGGAGAGCCAGATAAACAGTCAATCATAAATCCGATTGTAGAAAAAACGGGTGTAAAGCTTGCTGATGGCCTCCTGCTGCAGGAAAGCAAAGATTTCTCTTTGGACCTTGTCCAGGTTTCTTTTTCAAAAGAATCGAAAGCACTTTTCCCATTTGCAAAAAAAGAGATTGTGTCCATGCCTGGAGTGGTTGAACTAAAATATGACACCACTTTTGGATATAAAGTAATGCCTGTATTGATAACCGACAAAAACACTTCCTGGAATAAATTTGGAAAATTTAATCTTGAAACAGATAATGTTCGGTTTGATCCTGCAAATGATGTACGTGTGGGTGTGCCTACAGTGCTGGCCCTTACAAAGAAAGTGCTGGATAAAGAACAAAAAATCCTCATTGCCGGAGATGCTGATTTTATGAGCAATGGCGAATTGGGTCGTCGAAATTTATCGAACAAAAATGCTGATTTCGTTTTAAAAATATTTGCCTGGTTTACAGACAATGAATTTCCGATCGAAGCAACCAGACCTGAGCCCGTTGACAATGTCATTAAACTTTCTAAAGCAGAAATAGAATGGATGAAAATGATCCTGATAGGATTGTTTCCGATGAGTTTGCTTTTTGCCGGCGGAGTGATAATTGTAAAAAGAAAAAGAAAATAATATCAAAAGGACGCTATTCTGATAGCCTTATAAATAATTTATACAATGACAAAAAGTATTGCAAAGATCAAAGATCTCTCCCATCGCTATACAAAAGACTGGGCTATAAAAGATATTAATTTTGAAATAGCAGAAAGTGGAATTCTTGGCCTGTTGGGTTCTAATGGTGCGGGTAAATCCACTACTATGAACATATTATGTGGAGTGATCAATCAAACCTCCGGTGAAGTTTTTATTGATGGCATTAATGTGCGCGAAAATCCGGTAGAAGCTAAAAAACTGATTGGCTTTTTACCCCAGAAGGCTCCTCTTCATCTGGAACTAACGGTAGATGAATATTTAACGCATTGTGCGCATATGCGTACTGTACCGAAGGACAAAGTCAGGCAGGCGGTCACCTTTGCAAAAGAAAAATGTGGCATTAGTCATTTCAGCAATCGGGTTCTGAGTAATCTTTCCGGCGGATATCAACAAAGAGTGGGTATCGCTCAGGCAATCATTCATGATCCTAAATTAGTGGTCCTGGATGAACCTACTAATGGTCTTGATCCAAACCAAATCATCGAAGTAAGAAAATTAATTAAAGAAATTGCTCGGGAAAGATCCGTTCTGCTTTCTACACACATTCTTTCAGAAGTTCAGGCTACCTGTGATAATATTATCATGGTGGAGCATGGTGTGGTTGTTTTTGCTGATACTCTTTATGCATTTAATAATTATATAGAACCGGATTCCCTGGTGATGGCTGTGGATGATGTTTTTGATTCAGAAAAATTATACAATATACCCGGAGTGGAGAAAGTAGAAGTTCTTCATGATGAAAAAATTCGGGTTCATTTTAAAACCGGTCCGGATATCACAAAAGACATCATCAAGATGTGTGTGGAGAATGGTTGGCCTTTAACTGAAATTTACCTGGAAAAAAGTTCTCTCGACGGAATATTTGCTCAGCTATCTAAAAAGAATTAAACGATCTGATCAATGAAGAAAATTATTAAAATAGCCAGGCTGGAATTAAATATTCTGTTCTATTCCCCCATTGCGTGGTTACTCCTTATCATATTTGGAGTACAGGCGGGACTTACTTTTACAGATATTCTTTATAGCCAGGAAACGAATCAACAACTGGAAAGGCCTTTAAGAGTGCTGAGCAAGATATTATTTGCTGGCGATAAAGGTTTATTCAAATCAGTTCAGGATTCCTTGTATCTGTATATTCCTTTATTAACGATGGGTTTATTAAGCAGGGAAACCAGTAGTGGTTCCATTAAATTACTACTTTCCTCGCCGGTAAAAATTAGTGAAATCGTTTTTGGTAAATTTTTATCCATTGTGTTTTACTCCTTTCTGCTAATGCTGGTGCTTGCATTATATGTTATTGCTGCAGAAATATCTATTGAAACGTTGGACCTGAGTTTTGTGCTCGGCGGACTCTTTGGATTGTTTCTCCTGGCATGTGCTTATGCTGCAATTGGTCTTTTTATGTCCAGTCTTACTTCTTACCAGGTAGTAGCCGCTATCAGCACGCTTGCTATTCTGGCAGGATTAAATTTTGTAGGGCAAATAGGGCAGGATTATGATTTTGTTAGAAACCTTACATACTGGATGTCCATTGCCGGCAGAACGGATAATATGGTTAATGGATTGATTAAGTCGAGGGATATTATTTATTTTGTTTTGGTGATCGGGTTATTCCTTTTCCTAACTATTATGAAGTTAAATAGCGGCAGACAAAGATTATCATTTGCAACAAAAGGTTTGAGATATTGTTTGCTGATCGTTTTGGTATTGGTCATCGGATATGTAACATCACTGCCTACTCTTACAGGTTATCTTGATACTACCCGTTTTAAAGATCGGACGATCACCCCGCAAAGCCAGGAACTTATAAAGCAAATAGAAGAACCGGTTACTATAACCAGTTATGTAAATGTGGTTCATTATGGAGCACCGTATGGAGCGCCTAAAAACAGGATCAGCGATATGGGGCAATTTGAAAGCTATCAACGTTTTTTACCTGCAATGAAAATGGATTATGTTTTATATTACGATACAACCATGTATTATAATGATACAACAAAAACCCTTGTGGAACGTGCAAAAGAAGCATCAATTGGACATGGTTTTAAATTCAATGAATTATTAACGCCCCTTCAGATAAAAGAAAAAATTAATCTCGTTCCGGAAGAAAATCGATTCGTTCGGATACTTTCAATTGGTGATAAAGCAACGCCACTCCGGATGTATGATGACATAATAGCTTATCCAAAGGAATCCGAAATTACTGCTGCAATAAAACGATTAATGACTAAGCCTGCTTTAGCAGGATTTTTAACAGGCAATGAAGAAAGGTCTACAGACAAATCCGGTGATAAAGATTACAAAGCAATCACCAAAGGATTGGGTACAAGAGGTTCATTGATTAATCAGGGATTTGATGTGTTGGATATTCATTTGGATAGTTTGAAAGACATTCAGCTTGATTTGGCGGTTCTGATTATTTCTGACCCAAAAGGAGTTTATACGCCGTCTCAGGTACAAAAAATTGAAGATTATATTTCTTCCGGTGGAAACGCTGTTTTTGCGGGCGAGCCGGGAAGGCAGTCTCTTCTAAACCCCCTGTTGGAGAAAATGGGTGTGTAAATCCTGTCCGGAACTCTTTTGGAAGAAAGTGAAAACTTCGAACTCGACCTCATTCAGGCATCATTTACTTCAAAAGCTGCGGAATATGGTTTTGGTTTTTTTGAAAAGGCAATTATAACTATGCCGGGTGCAGCCGGATTAGAAGTAACGGATGCAGGGGATTTTCATATTGATACTTTATTAATGACAAATAAATTAACAAGCTGGAACAAGTCTGGTGATTTTGATTTGAGCGTAGATAAAGTGGAATTTGATTCTCTCAAAGAGAAAAAGATTT
>JBDSBN010000107.1:0-11390 GCA_039921585.1 Ginsengibacter sp.
TCCTGTGTTGTGTGTATAGGGGTAAACCAAAGCGTCGTTGGCGTTCCCGGAACAGCGTCCATTTTCATTCTAAAGGAGGGTAAACCCACATTATGGATCACGTCTTGCGAATGAATAATCAATTTAACGGGTTTATTAACTACTACATACATGGTAGTTGCTACATGGATATCATCATGACTAGCGATATCTGACCAATCCACTCCAAGCGGATTGCTTTTTGCCGGATCAGTTAATTTATAATCCTTTCTTCCAAAAATTCCATCTTTTCCAGGATAACGAATTTCCCATCCAAACTGATGACCAGTTATTTCAACCACCTGTGCATTTTGCGGTGCATCGGATGTAAATATAAACCAGTATTTCAATCCATAAACGACTAAAATAGTGAGAACAATCGCCGGAATACCTGTCCAGATTAATTCCAGTTTATTGTTATGAGCATAGAATAAAGCTTTACGATTATCATTATGCTGATATTTAAAGGAGAACCAAAATAGCAAAATTTGAGTTATAAAAAACACGACTCCCGTTACAACGATTGTCATCCAAATCATTGTATCAATATTTTTCCCTTCGATGGAAGCGGCACCATGATCTAAAGTTGACATTGGATAATAGAGCTTATTACAATACCATACTCCAGCTAAGCCAACGATCAAAAAAACAATCATCAAAAATCCATTGATCTTATTGTCCTGCTTTTTTGATTTTTCTTCTCCTTTCAGCACACTTACATATTCACTTGCTTTGGAAATCTGAAAAACGACCAGAAAAACAAGGACAATAATGGCAATTAAAAAAAAGTTATTCATGCTTCTTATTTTTTCCCACCTAAAGGATTTTTAAAATTTAAAACTCTATTTTAACGTATACACCAGGAATTTGTATCCTAATACCGGATATATAAACAAACTATTCACTATCATCAAAAACTTTATTCCAAAGGTATAAAATCCAACCATTGGTTTAAGTATACCTACGCAGATTTTATGCTTGATGAACAATACTTTCTTTCAGGAAAGGGTTATTCTTGGCTGTCATAGGAACTTTTTCGGCAAATTTATTCACTCCCCACATGATCAATCCTACAAAACCGAGTGGAATTCCAAACTCAAACCAGCTAAGACGAGCATTTCCACCAACTGCTGTTCCAGGCATGACCATTTGATAAAAATCTATCCAATGACCAAAAATGATGACCACACACATAAAGGTGACAATTGTATAATTCCTTTTGGTGGCCTTTTTCATAAATATCAAAATCGGTGCAACAAAGTTTAATACCAGATTCAAATAAAATAATCCTCTGTATGGGCCTTGAAGTCTCGCTTTAAAATAAATTGTTTCCTCTGGAATGTTTGCATACCAAATCAGCATGAATTGAGAGAACCATAAGTAGGTCCAAAAGATTGAAAATGCAAACATGAATTTACCAAGATCATTGATATGCTCTTTCGTTACATATGGAAGTACTCCCCGATTTTTAAAATAAATCACAAAGATTGTCAGAAGTGCTATTCCGGATACAAATGTACTTGCAAATGTATACCAGCTGTACATAGTACTATACCAGTGAGGATCTATACTCATCATCCAGAGCCATGGCATGATGGAACCTACACTCAATAAGTACAACACGACAAAATATGCGGAATAACCCAGATTCTTTTTTAGAAATTTCCTGGAAGTTTCCGGATCCATTGTTCCGGCTGCATCACTTTCCAGACTTAATTGATTCAACTTTTTAGTTAAAAGAGTCCATAATGCAATAACTACAATAGAAGAGCCCAAAAACACATATGGATTCAGAAAGCCCGCTTTGTTTTTCAGGATGTGATCATTTGCAACAGCTTCGCTATCCAACCAGTGATAAATATCATGGCGTCCACCTAAAACAATCGCTATCAAAATGATAAGAGTTATAACGCCCATTACCGGAATCAAGGTAGAAATCGCCTCAGCAACCCGGCGAAATGCAGTCTGCCATCCACCCATTGCTAAAGTACAAATGGAAATAAACAATGTGCCGATATTTACAAGCATCAGCCAAAATAAACTGTTCTGTAAAAGCACGGCCCAAAATCTGGTACTTACAGAATTATCTCCATGTGAACCGGCAAAAGGGTTTAAAAATATAAAACCTAAAATAAGAGTCAGCAAACCGGCAATCATCAAACCGGCTGACCACTTTTTATATCCCGCCGGCGTTACGTACTGATTGTTCATTCAAAAATATTTTTATATATTAAAACTTCTATTCTGTTGTTATAATTAATTTGTTGTTGAATCCACATTTTCTCCATCACCTGTTGAATCTGCTGCGGGAGCATCTGCTGCAGCTGGTGCTACGCTTCCATTCTGAACAGATTTTACGTAATGAATTACTTCCCACCTTTGTTTGCGGCTTAACTGAGACGCATAACTTCCCATATTTCCCTTGCCATAAGTAATTGCATGAAACATGGTACCTTCCGGCATATCCACATACTGCTTCAAAGTCAGGTTGGCAATTGCAGGAATTTTACCTCCTGTTCCAAGAGGACCTTGCGCATCCATTTTGGCACCGTGACAAATTCCGCAATAAATATTATATAAGCGACCAGCTTCAGCCAATTCCTCTGTATTTAGTGGAGGCAATGGATTCTTAATCGTAGCGCTCATTTTGTACCCATTGGAGTCATTGGGTAGAGTGTAGGGAAATAAATCACCTCTTCTTAATGTTCCTTCTACCGGAGAGGGTACATAATTAATATTCTTCTGCGCCAACTCATTATTAGCATAAGCTTCGTAAGCTCTGCTATAAGCCATATCGGGCATATAGATTCTTCCCGGGTCCCGTTTGCTGCTGCAGCCTATTGTAAACAGACCGGCAATAACGACCATCGATGTAACTATTTTCAATTTTTTCATACCTAAAAAATAACCGATTTTAATATTTTGTTTCGTATAAAAACTTTAATACTGCTTATACAGCAAACTCCTCTGTTCTATACAGTTTTTGTTCTTTATCATATCTGCCAAACCACCAACCTTCTTCCGCTATTTGAGTGTTAATTTCAATGGCACCATTGGTTGCAAGGAAAGATTTAATTTCCTCCTCATTGGATTGTTCGGTACATTCTATTACCATAACAAATGCATAGTCGGTTGCTCTGGGACTAAAATGATGTTTCTTCACCCCGGGCATCATTTGATTGAGATAGCAAAACGTCATCACCATTCCGACTGCGGCAAATAGTACCGTAAGCTCAAATGCGATTGGTACGAATGCCGGTAGAGGAAAGTGTGGTTTACCGCCAATATTTAGGGGCCAATCTGTTGTAAATATCCAACCCATACGAGCAATGGCTGTTGTTAAACCCAGAATTCCATAAATAAATCCAATGGTATGCAAACTGGTTTCTCTTAATCCCATGGCATGATCCAATCCATGAACCGGATAAGGGGTATATACATCATGAAGTTTATAACCCGCCCTTCTCACGTTTTTAACAGCGGGAAACAGAACCTCTTCTTCTTCAAAACTGCCTACTATAAATTTTTTAATCATTTTCGAAACTTTATTTGTTAATCTCCATTGGGAGAATTAATTCAATATTATTAATGCGCTTTTTCTACTTCTTCGATATAAAACTTATCCGAATCCATTCTTTCTATATCAGTCATCTTCGCTTTATAGTTTTCACCACTTGTCTTCAGTACGTGCTTAATCTCCGCTACGGCAATTACCGGGAAGTATTTGGCAAAAAGGAAATAACAAGTGAAAAACAATCCAAAGGTTCCCAGGAAAAATCCTACTTCCCAAATGCTCGGGCTGTAATAAGTAGGCCAGGAAGAAGGCAGGTAATCGCGATAAATGGATGTAACAATAATTACAAAGCGCTCAAACCACATCCCTACGTTAATTAATACAGACATAAAGAATGTAAACAATACGTTTCTTCTTAGTTTTCTTGACCAGAATAATTGTGGAGAAACTACGTTACAAAACATCATTCCATAATATGCCCAGCCATAAGGACTAAATATATTTACGCGTGTTTCCCTGAATGCGTACCACTCATATGGGTTACCACTATACCAGGCAACAAATAATTAAGTTAAATAAGCACAACCAACAATAGAACCTGTCACCACGATTACTTTATTCATCGCTTCAATGTTACCTATCGTAATATAATCTTCAAAATGCAGGACTTTTCTGGTAATAATTAATAATGATTGTACCATCGCAAAACCGGAGAATACCGCACCAGCAACAAAGTATGGAGGGAAAATAGTTGTATGCCAACCTGGAACTACGGAAGTCGCAAAGTCAAAAGATACAATGGTGTGTACTGATAATACAAGAGGTGTAGCCAAACCTGCTAACACTAGCGCCAGACTTTCCTGCCGTTGCCAGTGTTTGGTGCTTCCTGTCCAACCAAAAGAAGCTAAACCATATAACATCTTTCTTGTTTTCGTTTTTGCCCTGTCCCGAATTGTAGCAAAATCCGGTAATAATCCTGTGTACCAAAATAATAATGAAACACTGAAGTAAGTTGAAATTGCAAATACGTCCCAAAGAAGTGCTGAGTTAAAGTTGGGCCATAAAGGTCCGCGGGTATTTGGGTAAGGCATTACGAAGAATGCAAGCCATACACGTCCCATGTGAAATATAGGAAACTGACCGGCACAAATTACTGCAAAGATAGTCATGGCTTCTGCCGCTCTGTTTACACCCGTTCTCCATCCTTGTCTGAAAAGTAACAAAATGGCCGAGATCAAAGTTCCCGCATGTCCAATTCCAATCCACCATACGAAGTTTGTAATATCCCAACCCCATCCAACTGTACGGTTCAGATTCCACTCTCCCACACCATATACCACCTCTCTGTATACAGAGTATACACCAAAGGCTAATAAAGCAAGTGAAATAAATAATCCGACATACCAGGATCTCGTGGGCTTGGCTTCAACAGGACCAATAATATCTACAGTTACCTGATGATAATTCTTATCACCACTAACTAATGGTTCCCTTAGTTCCGATTCATACTTTAATAATGACATACTGTTTTTAGCTTTTTTGCTACAGGCTGTATCTGTAACCTTATTAATTTATCAATTCTAAAAATAAATATTATGCTTTCTTGCTTCCGACTTCTCTTTCAGTATTTCTAACTTTTGCGAGATAGTTAATATTGCTTAATACGTGTAACTGTTCAAGTACGTAAAACTTCCTGTTCGTTTGCTCTTCATGTCTGATTTGGAATACTTTACTTTCTTTATCATTTACGTTACCAAAACTAATTGCGTGAGTAGGACATGCCTGCATACAAGCTGTTTTTACTTCGCCGTCTTTCAATGGACGATTTTCCTGCTTGGCATGTAATTTTCCATCCTGCAAACGCTGAACACAGAAAGTACATTTTTCCATTACACCTCTTGATCTTACAGTTACATCCGGATTCAATACCATGCGGGTAAGGTCATCCTGTAGGTCCATAGTTGCATCAGAAATGATCCCTTTTTGGTTATCAGGGAAACTATCCGATCCATTATAATCAGCCCAGTTAAAACGACGTACTTTAAACGGACAGTTATTTGCACAATATCTGGTTCCAATACAACGGTTATAAATCATTTGATTCAACCCTTCACTGCTATGGTTTGTAGCTGATACCGGGCAAACGTTTTCACATGGAGCATTGTCGCAATGCTGACAAAGCATAGGCTGGAATATGATATCCGGATTTTTAGGATCGCCAGTAAAATAGCGGTCAATACGAATCCATTGCATATCATGGAACCTTGCAACTTCTTTTTTACCAACAGTCGAAATATTATTTTCTGCCACACAAGCCACAGTACATGCACTACATCCGATACAAGTATTTAAATCGATACTCATACCCCATTTAATACCTGGTTTATCAAACGTAGGATAAAGAGTTCCATCCCGTGTAAAATCTTCTCCGTATGCGCTTAGTTCCGCTTTCTCTTGTCTGTTAATACTTTCCGGATCGGCTATAAAATTCTTTAGGGTAATCTCCTTAACAATGGGCCTTCCTTCTGTAATATTATGTGTTTGAGATTGAGCAATCGGATATTTGTTAGCCGATTTTTCAACTGTAATAACTGAATTGTAGGAAATAGTTGAACCGGATAATGCCGCTAATGGGTAAGCATTCACACCTATTCCATTCGCCGCCGCTCCTATAAATTCTTTTGTTTTACTTTCATCATTGCTCTTACGACCGTATCCTACTGCTACAGCAATTACATCCGGATGAGTTCCCGGAATGATCAAAATCGGTAGTTCAAGAGTTTTTCCGTTAGAAGTAATATTAATCATCGGCTTTTCCGGATGTATTTCATACTTGTCCGAATGGCGATAATTAAAAATATCTATCCCATATAATTTCAATCCTAATTCCGGAGAAATCATAGCATAGTTATCCCAGGTTGCTTTGGTAATAGGATCACTCACTTCCTGCAACCAGGCATTATTCGCGCGACTTCCGGTACCAACAGATATTTTTTGATAAAGAACTAATTCCTTATCACCACCTTTTACAGCTAATATTTTTGAAGCTGCATCAGATACATTTCCAGTGAAAGCAGCACCCCCTGACGACAAAGTTGTCGTTGTAGCGGTGGCAGCCGGTGCATTTGTTAATGAATCTGAAGTATTGGTAGTCAGACTTGCTGCAGCTGCAATAGCTGAAGTCACAGCTCCCGCTGAAACGGATCTTAACTTAGAATTTTCTATTACACCATCTTGTAAAAACTGATGGTACTGATCAGAGCCACCTAATTTAGATGTCCAATAATTTTTGAAATAATCGGCGTATTCCACCGGATTTCCTGCCAGCCTTAAAAGAGAATCTTCAAATTGGCGTGTTTTAAATAAAGGGTGAATTAATGGTTGAATCGCACTTACATAACCGCTTTGCAATTCAGCATCTCCCCAAGTTTCAAGCCAGTGATTCGATGGAACTACATATTTGCATAGTTCTGTTGTTTCGTCCATTTTCTCACTAAATGAAAGTGTGAAAGGACATTTCTTTACTCCCTCTGCAAATTTTGCAGAATCGAAATAATTATAAACTGGATTTGCACCATAAACAATAAGTGCCCCTATATTTCCTGCAGTAAGGTCGTTAGTAAGTTGAACCATATCAGCATCAACACCCTGACGATAGTTTACCTGGCTGGTTCTGTCAATTGTTTTACCATTTGCACCAATCGCTTCATTAATTGCATTCACAATGATCTGAATATTGGGATCATTGCTTCCGCAAACAACTAGACCAGCACCGCGATTTGCCATTAATTCTGCAGCTGTTCTTTTAACGCCTTCTGCTAATTCAGCAGGAAGCTGTGCAGTGGTACCTCCTCCAAGAGCTCCCAAAAGCGCCAGAGCAATTGCTCCTGTTTCGGATGGCTTATGTATATAATGTTCGTCAGCATTTGCACCTGTCATACTAAAATGACCTTCAAACTGAATATGCCTGCTCATGGTAGGATTCTTTTCATTAATCCTTCTGTTAACAGCATATTGTTTTGCAAACACAACTGGGCTTAACCATGTTCCAAGAAAATCGGCACCCAAACTCACGATCACTTTTGCATTTTCAAAATGGTAGGCAGGAATTCCTTTTTTACCATAAGAAGCTTCATTTGCGGTGATTAAACCACTATAAGAAACGGCATCATATTGTACATGCTTGCTTCCAGGATATTTAGCTAAAACTTCGTTGATAATTTCTTTAGCAGTTACAGAAACAATCGTAGATGTTAATAGCACCATTGGTTTTCCGGCATTTGCAGAAAGACCTTCTGCGATCATTTTATCAATCGCTTCAAAAGTTGCTTCTTTCCCTTTTGCCATTGGATAGCGCAAACGGGAAGTATCGTATAAATCCAGTACTGAAGACTGAGTTTGTGCTGAAGTCCCTCCTTCTGTAAGAGAAGACAATTCGTTTCCTTCAATTTTAATTGGTCTTCCTTCTCTTTGCTTAACTACTACGGGTACCGCATCTCCGTCATTAATATAGGTAGATGCATAATAATTTGGTATACCCGCCGTCATATCATCGGGCTTATTCAAAAAAGGAATTGCTTTATGTACCGGCATTTCGCAACTAGCTGCTATAGCCGCTGCTGCAGTACTAAAACCAACATATTTCAAAAAGTCCCTTCTGGGAGTTTTTGCATTAAAAATACCTTCGTTACCTAATTTATCAAGAGGAAGTTCTTCCGCAAACTCATCCTTTGAGGCGTTTTTACTTGCTTCACTTTGATTTAGCTCTCCGAAATTTTGCCAATATTTTATTTCACTCATATTTTTTCCAACACGGAATTTAACAGTAATGATTAAGATTTAATTTTCTCCTGTCGCTTATATTAATAATGACATTTCTGACACTCTGTCCCACCTATTTGCTCAACGGTTACACTGTCATATTTTTTATTCTTAATGTCCTCATGGAATTTTTCATAAAGACTATAAAATTTATTACCATGATCATGCTCGTCATTAAACTGAACATTGGTCGTTCTGTGACAGTTTACACACCAGCCCATGCTTAAGTTTGAAAATTGACCAACCTCATGCATTTTTTGAATTTCACCATGACAAGTCTGACAAGCTACCTGTCCTATATTAACGTGTTGAGAGTGGTTGAAATATACGTGATCAGGAAGATTGTGAATTTTAACCCACTCGATTGGTTTTCCAGGTCTGTCATATTTTTTCGTCTCCGGATTCCAACCTGCATAATCATATAATTTTTGAATCTCTGCGTTTGCGTCTACGGTTGTTCCGTCTTCCCGGATGATTGGATCACCAGTATATTCCTTAACGGAAGTGTGACAGTTCATACAAACGTTTACTGAAGGAATGGTCGCATGTTTACTATCCTGCGCTCCACCATGACAATAAAGACAACTAATCTGATTTACACCCGCGTGTACTTCATGCGAATAATAAATAGGCTGCTCAGGCTGATATCCCTGCTGACGGCCCAATCCCATGGCGCCTTCAACAACCCAATATCCTCCCAGAACGAAAGCAACAATTACAAACAATAAGATATATGCCTTGTTACGATAAAATGGGACATTCGGCAAAGTCTTAAAACCCTCTTTTTCATCAGTCAGTTTTTTAAGATTGCTATTTACCTGCAGAAGCACTAATCCTATAATTGCAAGAATAAGGGTAAGGATACCATAAAGTAATGTATTATCTGATTCCGCAGCAGCTCCAGCTCCTCCAACACCAGCAGTCGTTTTCGCAGCTTTTTCATAGCTGTCTGCATAATCCATAATCGCATCTATTTCTGCTTTGGTCAGATCAGGGAAGGAAGTCATAATTAAACCACCTGCTGCTTCAACCAATTTCTTCGCATATGGATCCGTATGCGCCATTGAGGCAGCATTTGCGATCCAATCATAATGCCATCCCGGAGATGGCTCTCTGTCTCTGGCTCCTTTAAGCATCGGGCCCACATAAGCTTCATCCGGTTTATGACAGCTCGCACATTGTGCCTTAAATAATGTCTCCCCGTTCTGTGCAAAAGATCCTTCCGGTATTACGAAGGTTAAGAAACAAAGTACCGTTAAAGTTTTAATTAAATACCTGTTGAATTGATTCATACACTGATACCTATCTTGAGTAATGGAATAATAAATTGATCGGCTGCAAAAATAAGAAACACTGTTGACAAAGTGTTAACAATCTTATTTTTTTTTTACCCTTGCCTGATGCGGGTTACAGACGATTTTTTGTATAGATTAAAATTATAAATTTTTGAATTGTCATAAAAAAGACATTTTTATCACCTGAAGATTTGAATAAACGCAAACATGCCAAATTTCCATATATTTATTTCCCAAATAAGAAAAGGGAGCTTTTAGCGGAAGGATGGACCTTTTCACTAAATGCCATTATTTCATTTTGCAAAATTTCCTATCTGGCGTTCCTTTAAAAACATTTATAAAACAAATTGACGTCCCTTCTGCAAATAATAAGAAAAAGGAAATCTACTTTTTATTCCATCATTATACTGATATAGTTAAATTTTTAAATAGAGCTCTGACTCTACCGCATTCAGAAACTTTAAATTGGTAAATTTGCAACCATATATATGGCAATAAAAAACAACGGGGTGGATAAACCTGATTTTACCTCAAAAGATAAAATAGAAGTATTTGGAGCACGGGAAAACAACCTACAGAATATAGATATATCTCTACATAAAAATAAATTGGTGGTCATAACGGGTATCAGTGGAAGCGGAAAATCTTCCCTGGCATTCGATACGATATTCGCTGAGGGGCAAAGAAGATACATGGAAAGTTTTTCCGCTTATGCCCGGCAGTTTTTAGGAGATATGGAACGTCTGGATGTAGATAAAATCACCGGACTTTCACCAGTAATTTCCATTGAGCAAAAAACCACAAATAAAAATCCGCGAAGTACTGTAGGTACCGTCACAGAGGTATATGATTTTATGCGCCTGCTTTTTGCACGCATTGGTGATGCATATAGTTACAATACCGGTAAAAAAATGATCAAATGGAGTGAGGAAGAAATCGTTCAAAATATTTACTCCCGCTTTCCAAAAAATAAAATAAGCATACTTGCTCCTCTTATACGAGGTAGAAAGGGGCACTACAGGGAATTGTTTGAAGAAGTGCGAAAAAAAGGTTTTTTAAAAGTAAGAATAGACGGTGAAATAAAAGATCTGATACCCAAGATGCAAGTAGACCGCTACAAAATTCACGATATCGAATTGGTCATTGATCGCCTGGCAGTAGAAGATGATCAACGGGTACGCATCAGCGAGAGTATTCAAAAAGCATTGGAAACAGGCAATGGCCTTTTGTTTCTATTATTAAATGAAAATAATGAATTGGTTCAATATAGCCGTCAATTAATGTGTCAGGAAACGGGCATTAGTTATGAAGAACCTTCCCCAAATGCATTCTCCTTCAACTCACCTTATGGAGCTTGTCCTGAATGCAGAGGATTAGGAAATATTTATCAGGTAAATATTGATGCTATTATACCATATAAAAGTTTGAGTATTAATCAGGGTGCTGTTGTCCCTTTGGGTGAAGAGAGAGAAGTGTATTCTTTTAAGCAAATAAAACAATTAGGCAAGCGCTATAAATTTAGTCTGGACAAACCAATAGAGTCTTTACCGAAAAACGTTTTGAATTTACTTTTATACGGAGTAGAAGAAATTGACGCGGAAAGTGCTGCAGAAATCACCGGCAAAGATTTGGAGGATGAAATTTATGAGTCTGAAGAATACGAAGGTGTCGTAAATATGGTAAAGCGATGGTTTGGCTCCTCCACTACAAGTGAAGCTATCAGAAATTGGGTGGAAAAGTTT
>JBDSBN010000108.1:0-5768 GCA_039921585.1 Ginsengibacter sp.
TTTCAGTTCCCTTTCATTTTTGCAATAACATTTAAAAATAGAATGATTCATTACATGTGTTGATCCTTTTTCAATCATTTAAAATCATCTTTTCATGACTACGCAGGAGAAAAGTGACTATGAGCATTATATGAAAGAGTGCCTTAACCTGGCGTTAATTGCACGAAGTCGTGGTGATAGTCCGGTTGGATCAATAATTGTTCTGAATGGAAAAATAATTTCACGAGGAGTGGAAGGCGGAAAATCACACAAGGACATTACATTTCATGCAGAAATTGAGGCAATCCGACAAGCCGTAGAGTTTTTAAATAGAACAGATTTGCATGACTGTATCTTGGTGACTACTCATGAACCTTGTATCATGTGCTCTTATGTTATCAGACATCATTCCATTCCATTAATCATAGTAGGAATAAAGGTTCCGGAAATAGGCGGATATAGTTCCGGATATCCGATACTTACAGATGCCAAAATTAAAATATGGACTTCACCTCCAAAAGTGATTACCGGCATTTTAGAAATGCAATGCAGGAAATTGAAAAATGGCTTTTAAGATCTATTCCAATTTACATTTTTGAATGAACGGACGCACAGGATTTAAATTATTTCTTTAGAATATTTGAACCATATTTTAGGAGTATTTATTAGGAATTACCACGTCTTTTTGGCGAAAAAAAACATGGTTTAAAACCCTAATTATATTGATCTTAACAATTGGGCTGCTAAATTTGCCGACAATTTTTAATCAAAATTAAACCCTAGAAAAAATGAAAAAAATCTTACTATCAATGATTGCTATAACTGGTTTAGCACTTGGATCAAATGCCCAAAATTTTGGCTTTATGAAAGGTGATGGTCTTCTTGAAGGCGCAATTGGTGTTAGCTCTTCAGACAATCAGAATACAGAAAAAAAAGTGACCTCTTTTTCTCTTAGTCCAAAAGTTGGTTATTTTATTTCAGACAAGACTGCTATTGGAGTTCAATTCAACTACAGCCAATCTAAAAACACAGATTACTCTGGTGCAAATGAAACGTACAACCAAGTAAATGGTGTAGGCGTTGGAGTTTTTGCCCGTTACTATTTTTTGGAAATCGGTTCTCGCTTTAAAGCTTATGGAGAAGCTGGATTAGGATATAGAAGCACCTGTGGTGAATCCAATAACGGAACGACTACGGTAAAATTTGACAAAACCAATACTATCGGAATTAATGGTGGTGTAGGAGCAAATTTTTTCCTGACTGATAATATCGCTATAGGCTATCAGTTTGCAGATGTAATCGGCTTCAGCACATCCAAAGCAAATACAAGTGGCACTAAAGCATATAACAATTTTCATGTTAACCTGAACAGCTTTAATAACTTCTTTAATACAGGACAGTTTAGTTTGACTTTCAAATTATAAGAAGAACATTTTTATAGAGCCTTTAGGTTCCGGGCCGGCATTAACCACGAGTTAGTGCCGGCTTTTTTTTATCTATATTCGATAGAATATTAAATACAACTTTTTGAAAACGAGGGTTTGTAAAAGTGAGACATTTACTAAATAAATTGAGATATAAATCTGGGCTTTCACTGTTATTTTGTAGTGCAGCGGCATGAATAAATAAATGACCATCATTCGAAATTTTCTCCGCAAATTTGTTTAAGTAAATTCGCATTTATCATAAGCTCTGTAATTAGCTATGGAGAATATTTATCTCTTAATTTTTATCGGCTTTTTAATTGGTACTATCGGCACGTTAATCGGTGCAGGTGGGGGATTTATTTTAGTACCCCTTCTTATTTTAACTTCCGGTTTGGATCCAAACTCGATAACGGCAATTTCTATGGCCGTTGTAGCATGTAATGCGCTATCAGGAACTGTTGCCTACATGCGTTCGAAAAAAGTAGATTATAAAGCCGGAATCCTCTTTGCACTCTGTACGATTCCCGGATCTATATTGGGTGTATTAACCACACAGGTTATTCCAAGAAACATCTTCGACGCAATATTTGGTGTGGTTTTGCTCGGCCTATCCATCTTTCTTTTTGTAAAAGGTCAAAAAGGAAAAGCAGGAAATACAATGATCAAAAAAGAAAAGGGCATGGTATTTCATGAACTTACAGACCGGGACGGGAAGTATTATTCTTATAATTATAATATTCGGAATGGCATGATCCTAAGTGTTATTGTTGGATATTTTTCTCCTTTGTTGGGTATTGGTGGTGGAATTATTCATGTTCCAGCTATGACGGAATGGCTACATTTTCCGGTACACATAGCTACCGCTACTTCACATTTTATCCTTGCTGTGATGGCTACTGTTAGTGTTGTTACTCATTATTTGGAAGGAAGTTATAATAATCCTCAAGTGTTAAAAATGGTCATTGGACTTGCAATCGGAGTCATTCCCGGTGCTCAGTTAGGTGCTTATTTTTCAAAGAAAGTAAATGATAAAATAATTATTCGTTCGTTGGCTTTTTGTTTGGGAATAGTTGCTATCCGCATTTTTATTTCAGGAATTGCGGGATAAAGCAGAAGTTGTTGTTAGTGGATTTCCTTACTTAACTGGAAATTTTTAAGCTGAGTTTTTTTATGTCTTCTGAAACTTTTTGAATAAAAAAGAGTTGCTCTTTCAGGTTCTCATCCGTTTCTAAAACGACGGTTGGATTCTCGGTTAAAATGTGGTTGTTATCTGGTAATTCATTCATGTCAATTTTCTGCAGGCTGTCTTCTAATATTTCCGTAATTCTTTTTATACGATGTAATATTTCCTTTGAAACAATTTGTGGAGTTTCAAAAAAGGATGCCGTCAGGCTTGCAATGTTGGATGATAAAACATGATTTAGAACTACAAATTCATAAATTTCTTTTCGGTGTAATTGCTTGCTTTTTGGCTCACTAAGCATTCTATGTAAAGCACCTGAAAGGTTGGCCGTAGCTACAAATAATTCTTTTCGGACCAGTTTGTATTCAATAGAAGATATTTTCACTCCATTAAGCAAATCTCTCAATTTTCTCAGGTAATGAAGATTTGCTTTTAATACTCCCGCCATATTAGCCTGTATTGTTCTGGATTCCCAATGTGGGAAGAGATAATAATTGGCCAAAAATGCCAATAAAGAAGCAATGGCAGTATCTATCAGTCTTTCGCTCGCAACGTCTACAGCTCCCAATCCTAAGAAGTGAAATAATATCAACACATATGGTGTCAGAAAAATAACCATTACGATGTAGTTTAGCCGAATGAAGGTGTAAGTCCCTACCATGAAGAAAACTATAAAAGCGAAAAGGATATTTTGATCTTTAATAAATCCGATGATAAGGAGGCCTATAATACCTCCACCGATAGTGCCGGTTAGCCGGTCGAAATTTCTTTC
The DNA here is from genome assembly GCA_039921585.1 of Ginsengibacter sp. Lineage (GTDB taxonomy): Bacteria > Bacteroidota > Bacteroidia > Chitinophagales > Chitinophagaceae > Ginsengibacter. The sequence continues at coordinate 3,362 of JBDSBN010000108.1, forward strand.
TTTTGTAAGAGTAAATCCGGGTTTTAAAATAATGATTATGGTCATTAATATCCAGTAACTGTGTTGCCCGGTAAAGATGAATAGAGAAATGATATATCCAACACCACAGGTAATCATCACACGCAGGGAGTGCCGGAAAATGGAGGATTCCATAGTAAGATTATTCTTTAATATGGTACCATTGATTTGTTGATGGGTTACAAAACGGGAATAATCTTTTTGTGTGCGCATTTGCCGCTTTCCAGACAGATCCTCTTCAAAATATTTTAAAATTTCATCCACCTGTGCGCCCAGATCCCGAAGATTAACCAGAATCTTTTTAAGCATAAAGGTGCTGCCACGATCCTGTAAATTGTCTATTTTTATTTTCAATTCTTCCAGAGCCTGAATAATATTGAATTCTTTCTTGTAGGAACTATTGGAGTGAATTGCATCGGCTATATTTTTCAATTCACCGGCTATTTTTACAAGGGTATCTCTTATATCCTCTAAAATTCCTGTTGGTCCAAATCTTTTCCTCAGAGAGGAGTAATCGTACCACGTAGCCATTATATTTTCAAAAAGATCTACTACGTAGGTAAATGTAAGCACCAGTACACGTCCATAATGAGTGGATTCCTTTAATAGTGTTCGATTCTTAAATAATAATTCCCGTACGATATCTTGTTTTTCATTTACAAGCACTTGCTTGTCCAGTAACTTTCTATATTCTTCTCTAAGATTAGATTGGGTATCGTATAATTTAGATTTGATGAGCAAAAAGTCTGCTGTTTCGTTAATACAATCTCCTAATGCTCTTTGTGCCGGACGATAAGGTGTCAAACGATAAAAGAATAAAGCGATCAACATGTACCATAACCCGCCGGCTAATACCAATAAACTTTGTGTGAGCACTTCTGAAGGAGGTACATCTCTTGCCATTCGAAGAATCATGACCAGAAGAGCTGCTGTACCAATCGATCCAGCCCGGTTTCCATATACTGAGAACATGGAGAAAAAAAAAGTGGAGCCAAGAATGAGTAATCCGAGAGATATCGGATTTACATTCAAATATCCTGTCAGGATAGACATAATGAAAATGAAAATACTCGTGTAGAGCATGCCATTGCGCTTGTGAACAACAGGTCCCGGCCCGTCACTAATGCTCACACACAATGCGCCGATTGAAATGACATACCCAGTTTCTAAATGACCAAAATATGAAAAAATAAGAACCGGAAGTATGATTTCCAATGTTATACGGATGCCATCGGCCAGATTTTGACCGAATAAAAAGAAACGTATTTGCTGGCTTTTTTCCATGTGGTACAAAGAAAGAAACAAAACATCAATTTAGTTTTTATTCTTTGGATTGAATTTGTTTATTTGAATGATCCGGTGATTTAATCCCGAAAAATAGATGATGTTTTATTCGATTAATCTAATCCTGTATTTCCAGTTGATTTATGAGATTTCCTCTATTTACTTTACATTCCCATCGGCATCTAACTCGATTATTTCATAGCCCAGATTATTAATTTTGGATAGGAAAATATTTTTATCACCAACTAATAAAATATTCATTTTATTCAAATCATAATACTTTTTGGCTAGTTTATCCAATTCTTCTTTTGTAATGGAATTCAGAATGTTTGTTTGTTGAGTTACGAAATCGGCAGGTAGGTTGTACATCAATATCCGGCTGATGAAGGCGGCCTTTTGAAAACCTGTTTCATAATTTCGTGCATCACTTTGGCCAATGGAATTTTTCATAAAAGACACTTCATCTTTATCAGGTCCGTTGGAATTATATTCTTTTAATTGATTCATTATTTCAACCAGGGCACTATCCGTAGCATCTGCTCTGATTCCACTGCTAAAAGCAAATGTGCCTGTATATTTATTTCCGGAAAAACCAGCTCTTGCTCCATACGTCCAGCCTTTATCTTCCCTTAGGCGAATATTTAGCCGGCTGTTAAATCCTCCACCTAAATTATAACTTGAAAGGGTTGCTTTATAAAAATCACCCAGGGCATCATACTTTACACCTGTTACATACCCAATTCTGAATTCTGTTTGTGCCGCATTCGGAATATCCACAATATAAATTTTTGATTTTGCCACTGTAGGAGCCGAAGGGATTTTGGGTAGCACAAGTTTCTTTTTTGGAAGTTTATTTAAAAACTCTAAGTGAGAAATAAGTTGCTTTTCTTTTACATCTCCGACTACCACCACCTTTGCCTCATCGGAAGTAATGAGATTTTCGTAATATTTTTGGATGTCGGCAAGTGTAATATTAGCAACGGTTTCTTCTGTACCTTCTGAAGGCATTCCTAAAACGTTTCCTTCGCCATAATTTATTTTATCAAATACAACTCCCGCGACTACCGCAGCCTGACTCTTGGAATTTTTAATTCCTTCAATAGTT
>JBDSBN010000109.1:0-3378 GCA_039921585.1 Ginsengibacter sp.
ATATTATACCCACCTTCCTCTTTCTTTGCTCTCAAGTTTGATCTGCCCATTATTCCGGGGATGCCTTCATAATTAAACAACCGGTTATTATGTCCATGCCCATGTAAGATCAACTGAATATTCTTCGTTTTTAACAAATCGATCGCCTCAAACCAGTTATTCAGGGAAGAATCCATCGGATAATGATTTACAAATATGATGGGCGTTTTAGAGTCGGTTTTCTGCAAAACAGAATCCAACCAAACGATATTTTCTCTTGGTATTTGCCCGGGACTCATGCGCATATTTGGACCAGAATGGGTCCCCAGAAAAAGATATTCGCCTTCATTAAAGACAAATGTTTCGTCACCAAAAATCTTTTTGAAACTATTAGCACCACTCTCAGACCAATTGCTATCATGATTGCCGGGGATGATATGCCAGGGTTTATTTAGACTATCCAAAATTTGTTTGGCTAAACCAATTTCCAAATCAGAGCCAAATTCAGTAATATCTCCGGAAATAACCACAAACTGAATCATCGGATTGGAATTAATATCCTGAACAGTTCTTCGAAGGTCTTCCTCACCGGTTATTCCACCAACGTGTGTATCCGTAAGGTGTACAAAGGTTAGAGGTTGATGTTGTCCAAAAGACAATAAGGTGGTCAGAATAATACCAAGTAATAATATCAGATGTCTCATTTTGTTCAATTTCTTTTATTTTTTAAGTTGCCTAAGCTCGACATAATTTTTTAAAAAATGAATTTACGTGGATGAAAGGTCCAAAAACAAAATAAGGTAGTTACCAATACTGGACACTACCTTACTTAATTTTAAATTAATTAATAAATTTTACAAACCAGTGAACTGCCGAACAGCGGTGTATGGAATCGCAGCTCTCATACCTGAAAGTATATGATGATAGTGTCTGCCCAAGAAGGCTTCCCACCAATCAGAATAATCGAAGATTCGCAACCGTTAGTGGTGGATCTTCGAATTTTTTAATTTTAATTTCTTAAAATTTACCTGACAATATTGGGTCTCTACATCACAGTTACGCCAGCGTTCTTATATGGGTACACCAAATCATCATCAGGAGAAATCTCTGTAATTAATATATCCATCTTGTTTATATCACAAATCTGAATAGGTTGCCGCGAATTAATTTTTTCCGATATCGTCAGGCAAATAAGTTGTTTAGACGATTCGATCATCGCCTTTTTTACCTGAACAATATCCCAGTCATTATCCGAAACACCTGTTTCCAGATTAATCGCATTCACTCCAAGAATGCACAAGTCTACTCTAAATTCCCTGATCTTAGAAATAGCCTCTGAGCCTACGGTTATTTTTGAATTCTTGGATATTTTGTCGCCAATTGCAATTACTTCAATATTGGGATGACTACTATATTCAAATAATGCAGGAATACTTCCTGAGATAAAAGTTGCCTTCAACTCCGGAGGAAGAGCCCTTGCCATTTCTAAAATAGTTGTTCCTCCTCCTGTCATTACGAACATTCCGTCTTTGATGAGTGAAGCTGCTTTTTTAGCTATTATTTTCTTTTGAGTATATCCGTAAACTTCCTGGCTTACTTGGTATCCATTATGAAAAGAAGGTGAGAGAGCACCACCATGCACTTTAATGACCTTTCCCTGATCAGCCAATTCCTGTAAATCCCGGCGGATTGTATCAGTTGAAACTCCTATTTGCACACTCAAATCGGCAAGCAAAACTTTATTGTGTAGGTTGATTTGGTGGAGGATAAAAGCCTGGCGTTCTGGTTTAAGCATATTAACAGTTTATAATCCGAATGTACTTCAAAAATTCATCATAGCAATTATTGCAAAGTTTTATTAAAGAAACACGCAAAACTCACGCATTGCTTTCTACTCTCATTTTTAAAGTTATCTGTTAAATTATTGATACAACTTAAAACCAGCTGGGTACAAAACGCAGTTTCTCAACTATGATGATGGATTACAAAACAAAAGCCACCTTTCGCAAGGCGGCTTTTATTTTTATCTCATAAAGAAAATCATTTAAAAATAAGGTTGAATATTCTACCAACCTTTTGTCTGAGTCAGTGTATAACCTTTATCCTTGTACTCATTAATTTGAGCTTGCCCTACAGGAGACAAATAAGACTTGTCTGTAAATGCATCCCTGTTCCGCGCATTATCCACCACCCAATATCCAATCATATCAACTTTGTTGGAGCCATTCCAGGTAATGATTGTTCCATCTTCTTTCTTCACTTTTACCCTGTTTACAGTAGCGGTTGTTAATGCGGTAGGAAGTTCGACTTGAATATTTACCCAGGGACCCAGAAAATAATCCGGATCAGTATTAAAATCCATATTCGATAACTTTTTCCACCTTTTCAGATCCAGCAATCTTGTATTTTCAAACACAAATTCCATCCGTCTTTCTCTCCTTATTTCCCAAATTAGTGCCGGAACGTCTGCATCTCTTTTAGGATCATCCGGAAGATCAGCAAGCATCAAAGGATCCGTTTTTTTAACTCCTTTAGCTACAGCAGCTGCATCCAGAGGCCTGTTTCGAACAGCATTTATTGACCTGTTAATATCATCCTGTGTTATAGCAGGACCTCCATAATACTGCGCAAGTACAGCTTTGGCTTCTATCCAGTTAAGAACAACTTCACCAAGGCGAATAACAGGCGCATCACTTGTGTTTGTATTACTTCCCCAGGCAGGAGGATACGTCTTTCCAATAAAAGTGATGGCTTCCCTGGAAGCAAATTTGTACCCATACAAAAGAGTGGCGGATGCTGGTATCGCTCTATCTATGAAAGATGCTTCAAAACGTGGGTCCCGGGTTTTTGCAAGATTTGAAATCGAAAAATCATTTGCATTTGGAACAGCAGAATTTTGCCAGACCTTACCGTCATTGACAATAAAGGATTTAATCAATACCAGATTTGGATCTACTCCGACTACTTCTGTTCCATTGGAATAAGACCCAATCGAATGAGTAACCTGCAAAGCAGCATCGTAAATTCTGTATAATATCACCTCCGGATTTCCGGCCAGGTTTTCCGAAGAGAACAACGATTTAAAATCACTTCCAAAACTGTATTTATTGCCCGACACTACTACTTCAGCAGCCTGTACGGACAGTTCAAGATATTTTTTTGCCCGCGCAGGATCTAAACCATGATAATGCTCAAAAGTTCCTTCAAAAAGCATAAACCTAGAAATAAATGCTGCAGCAATATATCTGTTTAAAAAGAGGTTCCCGTCATTAATCCGCATATTGTTCAACACGTATTGAAAATCATCATAAACCTTGTCCATTACCAGCCCTCTGTTGTCTCTATCTTTAAATAGCGTATCCAATTCTGTTTCTAACACAACCCTTCCAAAGTATGGAA
>JBDSBN010000110.1:0-2675 GCA_039921585.1 Ginsengibacter sp.
TCGGTTTAATTATAAATAATCAATCAAATGAATTTAGAAAATACCTTGGAGTTTGCCCGGAAACTGGATGAGGAAGATCCGCTGAAGAAGTTTAGAAGTAAATTCTACATACCAATTTTGCATGGAAAAGAGAGCGTTTATTTATGCGGGAATACCCTGGGACTTCAACCCAAAAGCACACAGAATCTCGTTTTGAATGAATTGGAAGACTGGGCGAATTTTGGAAAAGATGCGCGGATGCATGGAAGAAAGCCATGGGTAAATTATCACGATCATTTTCCGAAAAGATTGGCGCCACTTCTGGGTGCTAAAATGGAAGAGGTGGTGGTGATGAATCAATTAACGGCAAACCTGCATTTGATGCTGGCAACTTTTTACAGACCATCTGAAGGACGATTCAAAATTATTTATGAAGAAAATGCTTTTTCGTCGGATGTATATGCGCTCAAATCGCAGGTGGAATTAAACGGGTACAAGGCAGAGGATGCAATGATTAAAATTGAATGCCGAAAAGGGGAAAGAACGATTCGACAGGAAGATATTCTTTCGGAAATTGAAAAATGTGGAAGTTCTTTAGCGCTGGTTCTGATAGGAGGAGTGAACTATTTGACCGGACAGGTGTTTGACATGAAAGGAATTTCTGCAGCGGCTCATGCGGTGGGTGCCAAATGTGGTTTTGATCTGGCTCATGCGGTTGGGAATATTGAATTGAAATTAAATGACTGGGAGGTGGATTTTGCAGTTTGGTGTTCATATAAATATTTAAATTCCGGTCCGGGTGGTATTGGTGGAGCTTTTGTGCACGAAAAGCATATTGCAGATTCTTCCTTATTTCGTCTCGCAGGCTGGTGGGGCAATCATAAGGACTCCCGTTTTAAAATGAAAGAGGATTTTGAACCGGCCCAAACGGCTGAGGGTTGGCAATTAAGTGCGCCTTCCATCTTGAGTATGGCGGTACATGAGGCTGCTCTGGAAATATTTTTTCAGGCTAGTTTTAAAAGAGTACTGGAGAAATCAGCAAAATTGAGTTCCTGGTTATTATTTGTCATCAATGATGTGATCCTGAATTCAGCAAAGAAAACGGCAGAAATCATCACTCCTCAGGAGCCCGGGCAGCATGGATCTCAAATCTCTTTATTACTAAAAGAAAATGCGGCTCATTTTTCTGATATGCTGCGTAAAAACAGTGTACTGGCGGATTTGCAGGAACCGGATATTTTTCGGGTCACGGCAGTTCCTTTATATAATACCTACGAAGATGTGTATCTTTTCGGACAGGTTTTAAAAGGAGCTTTGTCTAAATAAGTTATTCATTCTTCAGAAAAAAAGGATACTGAAATACTTAAAAGGGAAGGATATCTACTTCCGTTTTTCCTTCTAATTGATTTTCAGGATCATACAAATGATTAAATCAATTTTTACCCTAATAATAACAACAACTTTTGTATTTTGCGGCAATTGTTTTAATAATTAATATAGCACCCTGCGGAACAGAAATAAAATAACATGTAAAAATGACAAGAGAGCATTTAATAGAGCAAATTCAGAATAAAAAATCTTTTTTATGTGTCGGATTGGATACAGATTTGACTAAAATACCTGCCCATTTACTGACAGAGAAGGACCCTGTTTTTGAATTTAATAAACAAATTATTGATGCCACGAAAGACTTGTGTGTGGCATATAAAATAAATACTGCCTTTTATGAAGCAATGGGCGTGAAAGGGTGGGAGGCTATGGAAAAAACAGTCTCTTACATTCCGGATTCTCATTTTAAAATTGCTGATGCAAAGAGAGGAGATATCGGAAACACCTCTCATCAATATGCACAGGCATTTTTTAAAACCATTTCATTTAATGCGATAACTGTTGCGCCCTATATGGGAAGTGATAGTATCAAGCCCTTTTTGGAATATCCGGGAAAATGGACGATCATATTGGGTCTGACCAGTAATGAAGGAAGCAGTGATTTTCAGCAAAAAAAATTAGGCGATCAATTTTTGTATGAAGAGGTGATATCTACTTCAGCAACATGGGGAACGGAGGATAATATGATGTATGTTGTCGGCGCTACGAAAGCAGAGGATTTGTCTTCTATCCGGAAAATCATTCCCAATCATTTTTTATTGATTCCAGGTGTGGGCTTTCAGGGTGGAAGTCTGGCAGAGGTAGTGAAATACGGGATGAACAAAGATTGCGGCTTATTGGTCAATGCCAGCAGAGCAATTATTTATTCATCTAAAGAGGAAGATTTCGCAGAAAAAGTACGGGAAGTAGCATTGCAATATCAAACAGAAATGATGGGGTATCTTTAGGGATTGGCTTTTGGCCGTTAGCCGTTAGCCTTTAGCCTTTGGCCTTTAGCGATTAGCCTTTAGCTTTTGACCTTTAGCGATTAGCCTTTGACAACCATTAAACAATGAAACCATTTAACCATCAAAATAATAATTTAGTAATTAAATAATTTAATAATTCAACAATTTAACCATTTAACCATTTAACAATTTAACCCACCACTATGGCACAGGATTTATTTCAGTCACCCGACTATTTTAACGTAGATGAATTATTGAGTTAAGAGCACAAACTGATTCGGGAAAGTGTTCGCACTTATGTAAAAAAAGAAATTTCTCCCATTATAGAAGACTATGCTCAAAGAGCAGAATTTCCGGAGC
>JBDSBN010000111.1:0-4012 GCA_039921585.1 Ginsengibacter sp.
TAACATAGTGTTGATCGCCTCTTCTCTGTTTTTTCCATAAGAAATCAATTTGGCCAGCATAGGGTCATAATAAACCGATACTTCTGATCCCTCCCGGATGCCGTCATCTACCCGTATATTGCTACCCGATGGTTTTATATATTTAGTGATTGTACCAACACTTGGATTAAAATTTTCGCGTACATCTTCCGCGTAAACTCTTAGTTCTATCGCATGTCCATTTATGGAGAGATCCTCTTGTTCGTAAGAAAGTTCTTCACCCCGGGCTATTTTAATTTGTTCCTCCACCAGATCGAGCCCGGTGATAAACTCGGTAACAGGATGTTCTACCTGTAACCGGGTATTCATTTCCAAAAAATAAAATTTACCTGAATCGTCTACCAAAAACTCCACCGTACCTGCACCCAAATACTGACAAGCTTTTGCCACCTGCACGGCAGCTTCTCCCATTTTTTTTCTCAATACAGGAGTCAGAACAACAGAAGGAGCTTCCTCAATTACCTTCTGATTGCGGCGCTGTATACTGCATTCTCTCTCAAAAAGGGATACAGTGTTACCAGCTGAGTCTGCTATTATCTGTATCTCAACATGACGCGGATTGGTAATAAATTTTTCTATAAAAACAGAGCCATCTCCAAAAGCAGCCTTCGCTTCATTTATTGCTCTTTGCATTTGCTCTTTGATATCCTCTTCGCGATGAACTACGCGCATTCCTTTGCCACCACCGCCTGCAGAGGCTTTGATCAAAACAGGAAAGCCTATGTCATTCGCTACTTTTATGGCTTCCTCTACATCGGTTATAGAATGATCTATGCCGGGAACCATTGGGATATTGTAATTTTTTACAGTGTCTTTTGAGGCGAGTTTATCTCCCATTACCTCGATAGCGTGTGGATCTGGTCCGATGAAAATAAGTCCATTGTCCTGAACCATTTTTGCAAAAGCCGCATTTTCACTTAGAAAACCATAACCAGGATGGATAGCATCTGCCCCCAATTCTTTGGCAACCCGAATAATGGTATCCGCTTTCAGATAGGATTCATTCGAAGGGGCAGGGCCGATACAAATCGCCTGATCTGCAAAAGTTACATGAGGCGATTCTTTATCTGCTTCTGAATAAACAGCGATAGATTGTATGCCCATTTTTCGAATGGTCTTCATAATCCGAAGGGCGATTTCTCCCCGGTTTGCGACCAGTATTTTATGGATTGTTTTCATCTTTTTCAAATTCAATTAAGATCATTCCTTTATCTACGGTATCCGATTTGTTTACGTGAATTATTTTTACAATTCCCTCCCGACTTGCAGTCAGAGTGTTTTCCATTTTCATGGCTTCCAATACCAGTAAACCATCACCAGCTTGTACCTTTGCACCCGGTTTAGTCAGGACATCCACGATAAGTCCTGGCATAGGAGCTTTGAGGTCGGTTTGAGAAGATTGCACTCCTTTAGCTAATCCCATTTCTTCAATCAGTATATCCAGGCTGTTCTGAAGTTCTACTTCATAATAACTGGCATTTATCCGGATGGTATATTTTTTTTCTGAAAAATTTGCTATAACGAAATCTGCCTTAATCGTATGGGAGTTTTCCTTCGCGAAAATTTTTTTATCTGATTTTTTCTTAAAAGGAAGTGCTTCAGATTCTGATAATTCAAAATGAAGCGTATCGTTGACCACTGCCCGGAAGAGTTTTTTCATTATAAAATGATTGTATGTTTTTAATTCTGAAAAGAATGACCTTAGAATCTTCTGCCTTTCAAATGTACAAAAAAGAGTGATGGGATTTTTTTCTGATAAATAGGTGCACGAAATCTTTTGCAACGGATTCTTTAAACACGAATAGTATTAATTACGCAAATGATACAAATGCTTCTATTTCGATCAGGTGTTTTGCTGGTTTCTTAAATTAAAAGAAAAAACCCCTCAAATTTAGAGGGGTTTGCTTTCAATAGAATTGCACATTCACTGCAAAATTTAGCTCTTCTTCTTGTACTATTACAATATTTATTTTTCTTCTTTCACCACTTCTCCATCAATAAATACCATTTGAACTTTCGTCAGGTATTCAAATGGGTCGCCATCAAATAAAACGAGGTCTGCATCTTTTCCTTTTTCAATACTTCCTACCCGTTTTTCTATCCCTAATAATTTAGCCGGATTTAAAGTGATCGTTTTGAGCGCATCATCAAATGATAGTCCGTGCACCATGGCTTGTCCTGCTTCAAATAAAACGATTCTGGTTTTAGGTACATATGCTTCATACCCGCTTTCAATGCTTACCGGAATTCCTGCAGCTGTTAATAATGCCGCACTTTCACTGGTCATGTTGGCCATATCTCCGCCGTTTCTTGCCATGGTAGCATGAAGTACGATTTCTGCTTTTGCTTCTTTGATTTGAGGAATTAAGCGATATGCTTCTGCTGCACCATTCAATACCAGTTTTAAATTAAATTCTTTTGCCAGGCGGATAGCACTCATCATATCTTTGCTTGTATTCGCAGTGATCAGGGCTTTAATTTCTCCTTTTAAAAGTTTTAAAAGAATGTCCATTTTTAGATCTGCAGCAGGTCTTTTACTTTCGTCTTTATCTTCCTGTTTCTTCTGATATGCCTGTGCTTTCATTAGTTCTGTCCGAATCATGGACATCTGTTTGGCACTTGTTCCCGGAGAGGTAAAGTTTCTTCCGACGGATGGATCTAAAGTCATTGCCAGCATTGTAAGAGGCTGAATGGTTACTGATTCCACTGTGCCGGTTTTTGTTTTTGCAATCATCGTTTGTCCGCTTACCAACGCACCTACACCATGCCCGGTATGAATCGTTGTGACCCCATAATCCCTGATTACTTTGATGAGTGATTCATCCGGATTGTATGCGTCAATCGCTCTTAATTCCGGTTGAATCGGACTTGTCTTATCCAGCTGATCCTGATCTGTAGGGATATTTAAAGCACCGGAAATTCCAACCATACTTCGGGCATCAATCAGCCCCGGCGTAAGTACTCTTGTTTCGTAAATTTTGTATCCGGATGGAATGGAAATATTTGCACCGACGTTTTCTATTTTGCCGTTCTTTATCAATACCACACCATTCTTAATAGGTTTTCCTGATACTGTATAGATCGTTTCAGCTTTAATTGCTATCTGTGCTTTTGTTTGGGTAAATGCAGATACAAATAGTATAGCGATAATTAGTTTTTTCATTGTTGTATTTTCTTAATGAATCAATTTAAATGTAGATCAGATATTTGAAGTTGTATACGGAATAATTAGTCCGTATCTCCTTCATGATGATGTAATTCACCGCGAATAGGAGAATAAACATCATATCCTCCTGTGAGGAAGGCTTTATGTTTTGGATTGCTGATATCATAGCGTTCATTTCCTTCTACCCAGGTTTGTTCTACTTTCGTATAGATACTAAACGGATCGCCACTCAGGATGATAAAATCTGCATCTTTTCCCTTTTCCAATGACCCTACTTTACTGCTTAAATCGAGCATCCTGGCTCCGGATAAAGTCAGGGCTTCAATTGCTTTTTTTCTGCTCATTCCCTCTCTCACCATTAAAGCTGCCGAGCGGATAAATAATCTGGAATCCGTAATGCCGTCATCAGTATGAAAGCCAACATCTACACCCGCTTTTTCCAATGCGGCACCTGTGCCAAGAGATAAACCCATTGCTTCCATTTTACCTCCGGGAACATCTATTGTAATAATGGATGCCTTTAATCCTGCTGCGGCTATCTCATCAGCTACCAATGATCCTTCACTTACATGATGTAGAACTGGTTTGAATCCAAATTCCTGGCCCAATCGGATGGCGGTAAGGATGTCATTGGCTTTATGGGTATGAAAATGGACCACCCGTTTGCCATTTAAAATCTCCACTAACGGCTCCATCCGTAAATCTCTTTCGGGCATTTTGGATGCATCATTCCCGGCCTTATCGATCTTGTTTTTATATTCTTGTGCTTTGGTAAATAACTCTCTGGCCATGGCGGCGCTTTTGGCC
>JBDSBN010000112.1:0-7675 GCA_039921585.1 Ginsengibacter sp.
TATTGGAATTCAGCGTAGAGAATAATCTGGATATCCTTTCTTTGCAAAGTAAAAGTAATAGTCTGGAAGAAATATTCAGAAATTTAACGGTAGTAAGTTCTTAATGAAATGGTGGAATATTCAAAGTATTTGAAAAGAATGCTAAAAGTTAATTCCAATAAAAAATATCAATAAAAAAATAAAAAATAAAAAATGAGTTACATCGCAAGCGTACACGCACGCCAAATTTTAGATAGTCGCGGAAATCCGACTGTAGAAGTTGAAGTACAAACAGAAAATGAAAAAATGGGCAGAGCTGCTGTTCCATCCGGAGCAAGTACTGGCATGCACGAAGCTGTTGAATTGAGAGATAATGACAAAAGTGTATATGGTGGGAAAGGAGTATTGAAAGCAGTTGAAAATGTAAACATTCATATTGCGGATCATTTACTTGGATGGGACATTGCAGATCAGGCGGGAATTGATAATGCAATGCTAGAGCTTGACGGAACTGAAAACAAAGCAAAGCTTGGTGCAAATGCCATCCTCGCAGTAAGTATGGCCGTGGCTAAAGCAGCTGCAATGGAAGCTGATCTTCCACTTTACCGATATGTAGGAGGTACCAATGCCCGGACTCTTCCTATGCCGATGATGAATATATTAAACGGCGGATCGCATGCAGATAATAAAATCGATTTTCAGGAATTTATGGTAATGCCTATTGGTGCATCTTCCTTTAGTGAATCGCTTCGCTGGGGAGTAGAAATTTTCCATTCTTTAAAATCCGTTTTACAGAAAAAAGGATATAGCACAAATGTGGGGGATGAAGGCGGCTTTGCTCCAAATATCCAAAGTAATGAATAAGCTATTGAAACCGTTCTTGAAGCCATCGAAAAAGCGGGTTATAAAGCTGGAAGCGAAGTAGCTGTGGCAATGGATCCTGCTGTAAGCGAAATGTATGATGCAGAGAAAAAAATATATCATTTCCATAAATCATATGGTAAAAAATTAGATGCTCAGGGAATGGTTGATTTTTGGGATAGCTGGGTGAAACAATATCCAATTATTTCAATTGAAGACGGTATGGCAGAAGATGATTGGGCCGGTTGGAAATTGATGACAGAAAGATTAGGAAGTAAAATTCAATTGGTAGGAGATGACTTATTTGTAACAAATGTAAAAAGATTACAGCGTGGAATCGATGAGCATATTGCGAATGCGCTTTTAGTTAAAGTGAATCAAATTGGAACTCTTACAGAAACAATTAATGCTGTTTCTCTTGCTCAGCAAAATGGATTTAACACGGTAATGAGTCACAGAAGTGGCGAAACGGAAGATACGACTATAGCAGATTTAGCTGTAGCGTTGAATTGCGCTCAAATAAAAACCGGATCAGCAAGCCGTACAGATCGTATAGCAAAATACAATCAATTAATCAGAATTGAAGAAATGTTAGGTGAAAGTGCCATTTTCCCAAAAGGAAAAATTAAATTTGGTAAATAAAGGCGTTAACTTAACTATTGCACTTTAATAATTTTGTAGCAGGGAAAGAATAATATTAACTTGAAGTATATACGTACAATATTAACCAATAAGTATTTGCTCACAGCAACAGCGTTTGCAATATGGATGTTATTTTTTGATCGGAATGATATCCCGCTGCAACTTCAACGAATGCAGGAGTTGAGTAAGTTGCAAAAAAGTGAGAAATTACTGTTAACGAAAATTATTGAAACGAGAAAAGAGTTAGATTTACTAAAGAACAATCCTGCGACATTAGAGAAGTACGCAAGAGAAAAATACCTGATGAAAAAGGATAATGAAGATCTTTATATTGTTAATATAGACTCATCCTCAATCAAATAGAATAAAGATTGTACAATATTTTGTTTTTTTGTTCGTTTTAGTGTCGGATAGAATTTATATTTTTTTATTAAAGTCACACTTTTTATGGTAAAAATTACTCCGGAAGATCTGGTTAGATACCTGTATAACGAGACTTCCACTCAAAAAACAGCCGCTATAAAGCAGGCTTTGCAAATGGATAACAACCTGCGGGATGAGTTTGAAAAATTAAAAAACACTTATTCTAAATTAGAAGAGGTGAAACTCACTCCGAGAGCTGAAACGATCAATAGTATTTTGAGGTATGCAGCAAAAAAACAAAATCAGTTGCATTCCATTTAAAACTTATTTTTTTAACTTTATTATCCTGCCTTAACCGGCGGGATTTTTTTTAATGACCAGAAAAGAACGATACAATTTTGTAATTAATTACTTTGTACTTAATAGTCCGGACGCCAAAACAGAATTAATATATGACAGCCCTTATCAATTATTGGTAGCTGTCATATTATCTGCTCAATGCACAGATAAAAGAGTGAACTTGACTACTCCTCAAATATTTGAGCACTATCCAGACTTAGAATCATTAAGTGAGGCAAAAACGGAAGATTTATTTGAATTGATAAAAAGTATTTCTTATCCAAATAATAAAACCAACCACCTTATTGGAATGGCCAAAATGGTCATGAATGATTTTAATGGCAAAATTCCCATGACAGTGAAGGAATTAATTTTGCTTCCGGGAGTGGGCAGAAAAACGGCAAATGTGATTACTTCGGTGGTGGATAACCAACCCAATATGGCAGTGGATACACATGTATTTCGTGTCTCTAATCGGATAGGATTGGTAAAAGCTAAAACGGTCCTTGAAACGGAAAAGCAATTAGTCAAGAATATTCCGAAAGATTTAATTTATATAGCCCATCATTGGTTAATATTGCATGGCCGTTATATTTGCGTAGCCAGATCTCCGAAATGCTCTATTTGTGGCTTAAGGTCTGTTTGTAGTTTTTACAACACAGAAATAAAACCAAAACTAAAAGAATAGTCCTTATTTTTATAAAACAAATTACCAGGTTCACAAAAAATCATACCTGTGTTATGAAATTTAAAATTGTTATTTTCTTTCTCTTATTAGCCTCAGGTACCCAACTTAAAGCTCAATATTACTTCTACAATGGTGATTATTACGAGGCAGATATCGTATATGAATTTGGAGGATCAATTGGTGCAATGAATGCCATGACAGATTTAGGTGGGCGGAAAGGTGTTGGAAAAAGAGGAATGAAAGATTTTAATTTAAAAAACACCGAACTAAGCGGAGGGGCCTTTTTTGGTGTCATGTTTAAAAATGCAATCGGTGTCAGATTAGAAGCAACTTTTGGTAAAGTAAAAGGATATGATAGCGATTTAAAAAATGTGGCTGCCAGCACCTCAGGCCGGTACGAAAGGAATTTAAGTTTCGAAAGTTCGATTTCAGAATTGGTGGGAGTTGTAGAATTACATCCGTTTGAAATGTTTGGAAATTATAATGATGATAAATACCCTCCTGTTGTATCACCCTATTTGGTTGGCGGAGTAGGAGTATTTAAATTCAATCCGAGAACTTTGCTGAATGGGCAATGGATAAATCTCCAACCTTTAAGAACAGAAGGACAGGGATTTCCTGAATATCCGCATGTAAAGGAATATAAGCTCACTCAAATCAATTTCCCCATAGGAATGGGTGCACGCTACGACATAACTCCGATTATAAATGTGAGGGCTGAATTTTTGTATCGGTTTTTAATGACCGATTATTTAGATGATGTTAGCGGAAAATACATTGAACCTTCCGTTTTTGCCAATCATTTATCTGGCATACAATTAACACATGCCATTCTATTAAATGATCGTCATATTCCGGGAGCTGCTTATAGCACCGCTCATCCTGACGGTATCAGAGGCAATCCGAACAATGATGCCTACCTGACTTTTAGTATTAAATTAGGTATTACTCTTGGAAGAGAGAGAAGGTAAATGGGGTTGGGTTGTTGAATTGTCAAATGGTCCAATCACCGAATCACTGAATCACTGAATCACTGAATCACTAAATCACCAAATCACTAAATTATTGCATGTCTGATTAAAGCATTTTATTTATTTCATCCACTATTTCCTGTTTAACAAAAGGCACCCCCATAATCTTATTCAGTCCTTTTGCATCTACCAGATACTGATCTCTAATAATTTTTATTAATTGCCCGTTATTTAATTCAGGAATTAAAACCTTGTCAAAGTTTTTAATAATATCCCCCAGATTTTTAGGGAAAGGACGGATATAACGTAAATGTACATGCGATACAGATTCTCCCTGCTCTACCAATTCTTTCACCGCACTTTTAATAGCACCATACGTGCTTCCCCAACCGATCACTAATAATTTCCCTTTTTCCGGACCGTTACTAATTTTTTGCTCGGGTATGTAATCGGCAATTTTATCTATTTTTTCCTGACGGATTTTAACCATCAATTGATGGTTTTCCGGATCATAACTGACATTGCCGGTAATGTTTTCCTTTTCTAAACCTCCTACCCTATGCTCCAGTCCGGCAATGCCCGGAATAGCCCAGGGACGTACTAGTTTTTCATCTCTGAGATATGGTTGAAAAACCTCCTCGTCTTGACCTAGTTCTGTTTTAAAATTTGTTCTGATTTCATCCAGATCTTTACTTTGTGGAAATCTCCATGGCTCGGCTCCATTAGCAATATATCCATCACTCAAAAAGATTACCGGAGTCATATGCTGTACCGCAATTCTAACGGCCTCATATACAGCAAAAAAACAATCGCTTGGAGTAGATGCTGAAATGACGGGCATAGGACATTCACCATTTCTTCCGTAATAAGCCTGTAGCAAATCACTTTGTTCCGTTTTAGTGGGCAAACCGGTTGAGGGTCCACCTCTCTGAATATCACAAATCAATAATGGAATCTCCATCATTACAGCCAGGCCCATCGCCTCAGACTTTAGAGCCATACCTGGACCACTGGTTGTAGTTACACCCAGGCTCCCACCATACGATGCGCCAATAGCTGAACTAATAGCAGCGATCTCATCTTCCGCCTGGAAAGTTTTCACGCCGAAAGATTTATGTTTACTCAATTCGTGTAAAATATCACTGGCAGGTGTAATTGGGTAAGTGCCTAAAAATAAAGGAAGATTACTTTTTTGCGAAGCAGCTATAAGTCCAAATGCCACTGCCTGATTTCCCATAATACTTCTATAGGTACCGATGGGCATAATGGATTTTTTTACAGAATATCTGGTAGTAAATATTTCTGTCGTATCTCCATAATTGTATCCTGCTCTGAGAGCTTTAATATTACTTTCACGAATGACTTCATTACCTGCAAATTTTTCTTTCAGAAAACGGATGGTATTATCCATATCTCTGTTATATATCCAATATAAAAACCCAAGGACAAACATGTTCTTTGCACGGTCCTTTTCTTTAGTTCCCATTGTGAAGTCTTTAAGAGCTTCCCGCGTAATTTTAGTAACATCGATACGAATGACCTCAAAACCATCCAGACTATTATCTTCCAATGGATTTATTCCATCCGGATAATTAGCGAGGCGCAGGTTTTTCGAATCAAAACCATCTTCATTCACAATGATTTTTCCGCCAGGTTTTATACTTTTCAGATTTGTTTTAAGTGCAGCAGCATTCATGGCTACGAGCACATCACATGAATCTCCCGGGGTAAATATCCTATCGCTCGAAAACCTTAATTGAAATCCGCTTACTCCTGGAATGGTTCCCTGAGGAGCTCTGATTTCTGCGGGGAAATCAGGAAAAGTTGCAAGATCAAGGCCCATTAAGGCAGTATTATTTGTAAACTGAGTACCTGTAAGTTGCATTCCATCACCACTATCACCGGCAAATTTTATGACTACCTCTTTTAATATTTCTTCTTTCGTGTTCATTATAAAATTAAGTGATGCAAATTTAATTCATTCAGCGCTGAAACAAGGCTAATAGCCTTACGTTTAAGGAAAATTTATTGATTAAATGATATACCTATATAGATTATCAGGAAATTCAAGAAATTGAAGTAAAATCTATCCGGTAATATTGGTTGATTCTGTTGCAATTTGTTTTTAGGATAAAAAAACACTCAAATCAAAATAAGATCTAATCGCATATTTGAAGATAAACTCTTTTTATAGTAGACAATTTGAAACAACCTTTTATTCCTATATTTAGTCATTAATTTTTTTAATCATGATTAAAATTGGAATATTCATGTTAATTGCTTTTTCATTACCTGCATTATTAAATGCTCAAGTTAAATTGGTTCAAAAAGTTGTCAAAAAAGGGAATGAAATTATGATCCCATTTGAAAAATATATTTTACCCAATGATTTAACGGTTATCATATCAGAAGATCACAGCGACCCGATAGTGCATGTAGACGTAACTTATCATGTAGGGAGTGCCAGGGAAGAAATCGGGAAAAGCGGCTTTGCACATTTCTTTGAGCATATGATGTTTCAGGGCAGTGACAACGTTGCGGATAAAGAACATTTTAAAATTATTACTGAATCTGGCGGCACTTTAAATGGAAGCACCAATACAGACAGAACAAATTATTTTGAAACTGTACCGAGCAATCAATTAGAAAAAATGCTTTGGCTGGAAAGTGACAGAATGGGTTTTTTATTGGATGCCGTAACGCAGTTTAAATTTGAAATCCAACGTTCAACTGTAATAAATGAGCGCGCGCAGAATTATGATAACAGAGCCTACGGTTTGACCAGAGAGGTTACTGCCAAGGCGCTGTACCCTTATGGTCATCCTTATTCGTGGCTTTCTATTGGATATGTAGAGGATTTAAATCGGGTGAACGTAGATGATCTTAAAAACTTTTTTCTGCGGTGGTATGGTCCAAATAATGCCACACTTACTATAGCCGGTGATGTAAAAACCAAGGAAGTTTTAAAGATGGTTGAAAAATATTTCGGCTCTATTCCCCGAGGTCCGGAAGTAACCCCCTCAGAACTGGAGGCTGTGACGCTTGATAAAACACGTTATACAAGTTATGTGGATAATTATGCAAAATTGCCAATGCTCCAGATTACATTTCCTACTGTACATGATTACCATCCAGACATGGCAGCTCTTGCTTGTCTGGCTCAGGTTATAGGACAAGGCCGCAATTCTCTTTTATTTCAAAACATGGTCAAGCCACAAAAAGCGTTGCAGGCAGGTGCCTTCAGCAGCTTGAGCGAACTGGCCGGAATATTTACTTTTATGGCAATCCCACTGCCTGGTAAAAATCTGGCAGACATGGAAAAACTGATTCATGAATCATTAAAAGATTTTGAAAAAACCGGTGTTTCTGATGATGATATCCAAAAGTTTAAAATAGGCTTTGAAAGCCGGCTCATTAATTCTTTAGCAAGCGTAAGTGGAAAGGCTGCCCAGTTAGCTGCTTTCCAAACATACACGGGCAACCCAGATATGATTGGAAAATTATTAAAAATGTATCAGGATGTAACGAAGGAAGATGTGGTCCGTGTCTTTAATAAATATTTAAAAGACAAACCTTCTGTTGTTACCAGCGTTTTGCCAAAAGGAAAGGAAGATTTAATTGCAGCACCAGATAATTACGTCGTAGATACTTCTAATTATAAAAAGCCGGATTATGAATACGAAGGGCTGAAATATGTAAAAGCAAAAGATAATTTTGACCGGAAAGTTATGCCACCAGCCGGGCCCAATCCTGTAGTGAATGTTCCGGAATTCTGGAAAAAAACAATTTTCGGAAACACACAAGTTATTGGTGTGGAAAACAATGAGCTCCC
>JBDSBN010000113.1:0-6289 GCA_039921585.1 Ginsengibacter sp.
ATAGCTGTTAGCTCATAGCTCATAGCTCATAGCTCTTAGCTCGAAAACTATGAACCCCTAACTTATAAAAACAAACTACAAACTAAGAAAATGTCTGAAGAAAGAAGCCTTAATTTTATTGAGGAAATAGTGGAAGAGGATTTACAATCCGGTAAACACAAATCAATCCTGACAAGGTTTCCACCGGAGCCCAATGGATATTTGCATATCGGTCATGCAAAAAGTATTTGCCTGAATTTTGGCCTTGCAAAAAAATACGGCGGTGCTACGAATCTCCGCTTTGACGATACAAATCCGATAACAGAAGAAACAGAATACGTTGACAGCATTAAGGAAGATGTCAAGTGGCTGGGTTTTAGCTGGGCAAATGAATTTTATGCAAGTGATTATTTTGATCAATTGTACGACATGGCTGTTTTCCTGATAAAAAAAGGATTCGCCTATGTAGATGACAGCTCTTCAGAAAAAATAGCATCCGAAAAAGGAACCCATACAGAACCGGGAATTGAAAACGAATATCGAAGCAGAAGCATAGAAGAGAACCGAAACCTGTTTGAAGAAATGAAAAACGGAAAACATCCGGATGGATCAAAGGTTTTACGTGCCAAAATAGATATGAGTTCTCCGAATATGCACATGCGTGATCCGGTCATTTACCGGATCAAACATGCACACCATCACCGCACAGGAGATACCTGGTGTATTTATCCGATGTACGATTTTGCACATGGACAAAGCGATAGCATTGAAAAAATCACCCATAGTGTGTGTACTCTGGAATTTATTCCGCACAGGGAATTATATGACTTGCTTATTGAAAAGCTGGAAATATTTCCATCCCGCCAATACGAATTTGCCCGATTAAACATTTCCTATACGATTATGAGTAAACGAAGGCTTCTTCAACTTGTAAACGAAGGACATGTTACCGGCTGGGACGATCCACGCATGCCAACCATTTCGGGCCTGCGCCGGAAAGGTTATACGCCAAGCAGCATCAGGTCTTTTTGCGATAAAATAGGAATAGCTAAAAGAGATAACCTCATTGATCTTAGTTTGCTCGAGTTTTGTATACGGGAGGAGTTAAATACTTCAGCTCCCCGTACAATGGCAGTTCTAAACCCGGTAAAGCTTATTATCGATAATTATGAAGAAGGAACAAGTGAGGAATTGACGACTGAAAATCTTCCTAATGATCCAGACAATCTGCGTACGGTTTCTTTTTCCAAAGAACTTTGGATAGAAAGAGAAGATTTTATGGAAGAGCCGGTAAAGAAGTGGTTCCGCTTAGCGCCAGGCAAAATGGTACGCTTGAAAAGTGCCTACATTATCCAATGCGAGAATGTGGTGAGAGATGAAGATGGAAAAATTATAGAAATACATGCTACTTATATTCCGGACAGCAAAAGTGGAAATGATACAAGCGGACTAAAGGTAAAAGGAACAATCCATTGGTTAGATGCTAAAAGTTCCGTTCAGGCAGAAGTTCGGATTTATAATCCACTATTTAATGTGGAAAACCCTGCTGCTCAGGAAGGTGATTTCAAACATTATATCAATACGCATTCCCTGGAAATTAAAGAAGCATTTATCGAACCGGCATTGAAGAATGCAAAACCGGGAGAGCATTTTCAGTTTATGCGGAATGGATATTTTTGCGTGGATATTGAATCAACCCCGGAAGATCTGGTCTTTAACCGCACAGTTGGCTTAAAAGAAGGATTTAAAATTGCGGCTACTTAAAAGTATACATTTCTTAAAAATCCCTGCTACCTCAAAATAGCAGGGATTTTTTATGAGTGCTACATTATGCGTTAGGGATTGAAGCGGAAATCCTTTTTGTCGCGCAGCGCAAAAAGATTGAAGCGGAAAGCCCGACCCGAAGGGGAACGCCCAAATTGATCTAACTAAAAAAAGAATCCTACGAATTAAAAGCTAAAACCCGGTCTGTCTGTTCTTGAGTTAAAGGTAGCCACACCGATTAGTTCATCTGTACGGGCAGAGAAAGATTTATAGTAGACTAAAATCGTGTAGGAATTTTCCGTTTCATAATAATTCCCATCCAATTCTATATGCACATTGCGATTGTTTTTATCTGCTAAAAGATAGGAGTAATCATAATAACCCTGCTTTAATAACAGGTGCGTTTCATAGATTCCTTTATCCGGATTGAATGTCATTTTTAAACTATCGCTTAAACTATAATTCGTTAATTGTCCGAAGAGGAAAATATCCTGGTTGGCATATTCCCGGTTATTTGGCGGTACGAAAGAAAAATTGACTGTCGCATAATCTGCTTCCCAAAAAGGATTGATTCCGCGGATGGCTTCGCTGGTGTACATGCCGTTTAAATCCTGGTAATAAATGTAGCGTTGATCAGCTCTTGATCCGTCTGGTTTCAAATAAATAGTTGTCGACAATTTTTTATAATCTGCAGAATCGACCCGGTCGCTTTGTAATTTAAAATCACGTAAATCCAGCCAACGCCACTCCTTTCCACCAGGAAATATCCCACTGGTTTCGCTATTATATTCCACCGTGGTTCCGCGAACGAAAGCAGGTTTTAAATTCTTCATCGCATTGTCCCACCGATTATTTTGTAAAATCACCACTTTCAAATTCTGAGCAGCGTTAAAATCATTTAATCCTTTTACATCTACCCGAAATTGAATCTTCTGATGCGTTCTAAAAAATTCCGGAGCAAAGGGTTGAGTTGCCTGAGCTGCAATGGCAGCTTTATTATCCACTACCAAAACCCGTTTGGTAAATGCTATCTTCGATTTATTCCCATCCAGATATACTTTCAGTAAATAATTTCCTGCTTTGATGGGATAACTGTTTCTTTCCGGAAGTAGCGCCTGGTAATGCGTGTAGCGTGTGTTGGCGATGGCAGAAAACCGATAATTATTTATACGGGCTTCTGTAAAGCCTTTGATGTAATCAAACGGACTTAAGTTAACAGGCTTCCAATTATAGTCGCATAATTCCCAGGTGTAATAGTAATACTTTACATTCGCATCCATATCATCGAAATGAAGTTCTACCTGATCATTGCTGTTTAATTTTATTATCGGAAGCGAAAGTTGATTTCCGGCATTGTACAATCTGACGGTTTTTATATAATCCACATAAATACTATCCGGAACCTGTGCCAGAGAAGACACCGATATGGAAAGGAAAAGTTGTAAAAGAATTAATTTGTAGATTTTCATTTAAATGTTTTAAAAAAATTAGTTTTACAAGATATCAAATGTACATTGTTTGAACCTATCAGCCTTTATTGCCAAAAGAATCGCCTTTAACCGCCAGAAAACTTTTTCCCGATTTATTATCGGCCTGGCGATCACTGCTACAATGATAAGTGTTGCTGTGATGATCGTTGCATTAAGTTTTGTTAATGGTTTTCAAAATGTGATCAGCGATAAGGTATTCAGTTTTTGGGGACACATTCGCGTGCAGCAAACGATTCTTGCCCAGACAAACATCGCAGAGGAATCACCGATCGTAAAAGATGATACGCTGGAATTATACCTGAAACAATTACCAGGCGTTAGATCGGTAGAAAGATATGCCACCAAATCTTCCATTATTCGTTTTAAAGAAGATATTGAAAGCGTCTTAATGAAAGGGATTGATCAGAGTTTTGATTTCACCCGCATTCAGCAATTTCTGGTGGAAGGATCCTGGGTTAATTTCAAGGACAATGAATACAGCAAAGACATCAATATCAGTGCTTATACGGCAAATCAATTGCAGGCAAAAGTTGGTGACAGTGCCATCATTTTATTTATACAAAGTGATGGCCGGCAACGTGCCCGTAAATTACATATCGCCGGAATTTTCAAAACCGGAATTGAAGAATACGATCATAATTTTTGTTTAGGAGATATCAAACTCATTCAGCGTTTGAATGATTGGGGCCCGGATGAAATTGGCGGATATGAGCTATTTTTAAATGATTACCGAAAGATGGATGCAGTTAATGACCATCTGTATGAAGCAGCGGCTTTACCTGGAAATTGGTATAGTAAAACCATTCAGGAAGTATATCCAAATATTTTTGACTGGTTGCAATTACAGGGGCGTATAAAAAACATCCTTCTTGTAATAATGATCATTGTAGCGGGGGTTAATTTAATTACGTGTTTAATTATCCTTGTTTTAGAAAGAACCAGAATGGTGGGAGTTTTGAAAGCTTTGGGAGCAACCAATTTTGCCATTCAAAAAGTATTTATTTACAATACAGCATTTATTGCAATTACCGGAATAATAGCCGGGACGATCCTCGGTTTGGGTATCTGTTTTTTACAGGAAGCCACCGGTTTTATCCGGCTGGATGAAGAGGCCTATTTTATGGACAAAGCGCATGCGGATATTGTATGGTGGCAGGTAGTGGCAGTGGATTTTTTCACTTTGGTTATTTGTTTTGCCATGCTTATTATTCCTTCCTTGTTGGTGCGGA
Organism: Ginsengibacter sp.; assembly: GCA_039921585.1. Lineage (GTDB taxonomy): Bacteria > Bacteroidota > Bacteroidia > Chitinophagales > Chitinophagaceae > Ginsengibacter. The sequence goes on from JBDSBN010000113.1 coordinate 4,463, forward strand.
AAATTAAGCCTGTAACGGCAATCGAGTTTAGATAATTCGCTCATTGATCATATAGTTTGAGTGTCAGAAATCGTTATAAAATGGAACTCGTTATGGATAAGGTGATAAAAATCATATTAGCTCTCCTATTTTTCCTTTGCCTGGCAGATATGCCTTATGGGTTTTATCAATTTGTACGGTTTGCAGGTATGGTTGGTTTTGGTTTGATAGCTTACGAAGCAAATAAAGCAGGCAGGCAAACAGAAATGATTCTTTATGGAAGTCTGGCATTACTGTTTCAGCCATTTTTTAAAATAGCGCTGGGAAGGCAATTGTGGAATGTAGTAGATGTGGTGGTTGGAATAGGACTGATTCTTTCCATCTTTATTCGCTCGAAAGAAAGCAGCAATAACTAAAACGTTTTCCACTTTAGCGCCTTTTTAAATCCGCAAGTTTCGGATTTTTAGGGGAGATATTTACATCGACCTTTGCTCTTACAATCAGAAAAAATGAATGGTCAACAAGTAATTTATTACAATCGAATTGCAGAAGCAATCCAATATATCCATCACAATTTTAAAAAGCAGCCGTCGCTGGGTGAAATAGCTGAGATTGTTCATTTGAGTCCGTTTCATTTCCAACGCACCTTTACAGAATGGGCAGGTATCAGCCCGAAAAAATTCCTGCAATACATCTCTTTGGATTATGCCAAACAACTCCTGAAAGAAGATCAATCAACACTATTTAATACTGCAATCGAAACAGGGTTTTCAAGCACCAGCCGTTTGCACGATCTATTTGTAAAAATTGAGGGAATGACTCCTGCAGAATATAAAAACGGGGGAAAAGGACTAAATATTCATTACAATTTTGCGGATAGTCCGTTTGGGAATATTTTGCTGGCATCCACGGAAAAAGGTATTTGTCACATGGCCTTTGCAGATGATGAAATAAAGGCAATGACTCATTTAAAAAGTCAATTCCCAAATGCAGACTTCAACCAGAAAACAGACAAGCATCAACAAAACATTATCCATCATCTCTGTCAGGAATTCATCAAACCGGAACAAATAAAACTGCATTTAAAAGGAACAGAATTTCAATTAAAAGTTTGGGAGGCGCTTTTAAAAATCCCATTCGGTCAATTAACTACCTATGGAAAGATTGCAAATAAAATTGAAAAACCGGGAGCTTCCCGCGCTGTTGGCACAGCAATTGGCAGCAACCCCGTGGCTTTTCTAATTCCCTGTCACCGGGTCATCCAGTCTACCGGCGTATTTGGTGGCTATATGTGGGGAAACACCCGTAAAACAGCAATGATTGGATGGGAAGCCGCGAAATTGAATTCGACGACCGCGTAAAAAGAATAAGACCATGGATCTTTTTAATAACAGTCCGGATAGCTCCATCAATTTATTACCAGAAGATGGTGCAGTTCATTATTTTGGAAAAATATTTTCGGAACAGGAAGCAAATGATTTCTTTAAAATTTTAATGAACAATATTGCCTGGAAAAATGATGAGTCAATGATGTTCGGAAAACAGATAATCACTAAACGAAAAGTTGCCTGGTACGGCGATAAGGAGTTTACATATACATATTCCAAAATCACTAAAAAAGCATTACCCTGGACTCCGGAATTACTGACTTTAAAACGCATTGCTGAAGAAAAGTCGGGAGAAACATTTAATTCTTGTCTCCTGAATTTATATCACACAGGTGAGGAAGGAATGGCCTGGCATAGTGACGGAGAGAAGGATTTAAAAAAGAACGGGGCTATTGGCTCTTTAAGTTTTGGTGCTGAACGAAAATTTGCCTTCAAACATAAAACGACAAAAAAAACTGTA
>JBDSBN010000114.1:0-5801 GCA_039921585.1 Ginsengibacter sp.
TTTCTGTACCAGCAAGGCAAATTCATGTACCCACCCGGGTTTCAAACCAAAAATATCGTCACAAAACCAAATGTGATCAAAAGCAAATTTCGTTTTCAACATCACCAATTCATCAACAACATTCTGAGGTGAGCGGGAGTTATACCTGTTGCCGTAAATGGGTTTGGCGCACCAGTTGCATTTAAATGGGCACCCCCTTGTAGTGGCCATATTCAGCGAAAAATAACCGGCATGTTTCATCCATAATTGTTTGTACCCGTCTATATCTATCAGATCCCAGGCAGGAAAAGGTAATTCGTCCAGATCTTTTAATACGTTTCGTCTGCCCGATTTGCAAATAGTTCCATCCTGCATAAATGCAAGCCCCTCAATATTTGAAAAGTCATGTTCCTTATTTTGGATAGCATTCGTAAGCTTTAATAAAGTCATTTCGGCCTCCCCCAGAATAATAAAATCTGCACCGGCCTGCAGATAAATTTCATATCTGTCCGTAGAATCCGAGTTCGAGACAATTACCGTGCATCCATTTGCTTTCGCCATTTGAATCATCTTCAAAGCAGCATCCCGCATATTGGTCAGGCACATCTTAGTGAGATAATTAAATCCATCGTCATAAAGCACAAAAAAATCCGGTTTTATCTTTTTCAAATGCGGAATTACCTCATCCGGATGAAAAGAAAACATGGTATCAAACAAAGAGACATTATAACCATGCTGCTTCATAAAAGAGGCAGCGTATAAAGTCCCCAGCGGTGGATATGGCTGTCCTATTGACCATTGTTTTGGGTCAAACCGCATAAAGTATGAATGAGAGAATAAAATGTTTTTCATTGGTTCCGTCAGGTTTTATAATTTAGTTTCCGGTGCCAGATACAGAGAGCACACACACTTCCTACAAATGTCATTTTCTTCCATATCTAAATTCTTTCTGAAACGAATTGCTTTTTCACTATTCACAATGTTTTCCAGTTTGTCCGTTTTTATATTCCCATAAGCTTCATGAAAAAAGCAGGGCTTTACCTGACCATCTGCTTCAATGACGGTGGATACCCAGGGAGCATTGCATTTTTTAAAAGGAAAATCATTGAGCCCATAAAAGGCCGCGTAGTAGTCATAAATTTTCAGAATTTTGGAAGGAGATTCTGCAATGAATCGATTGTTGAAATCATTTTTATTAAAATATAAAATATCGTCAACGATTCCTCTTAACATGCCCAGATCATTTTTGGATAATAGAATTTCATTCTGACGATTTTCATCCCAGGGGGTTTCCCGGTTAAAAGCCTGACTGCTGACATCCGCAGGCAGAAAACTTATTTGTTGCAACCCGATCTCTTTTGCGGCAGAAATGATTTCTGGCCACACACGAAAATTTAATCGATGAATGACTGTCCGGCCCGTGATTTTATAATCTGATTTTAAAGTTTTGATCGCATCAATTCCTTCTCTTAATTTATTAAATGCTCCTGGAATATTCCGGATTCTATCATGAGTAATTTCATCCCCATCAATGGAGACAATGATGTCATTGACCAAATCCACTAAGCTTTGTGCATTCTTTTTAAGAGTAAGGCCTGTGGACAAAAGACTCACTTTTATATTTTCGTTTTTAAGAATTTCACACATTCTGAAAAAGTTTGGATTGAGCAAAGCTTCTCCGCCAGACATCAATACTTGCTCTGTTTCAAATTTTTTCAGGGTTTCCATCAAACCGGAAATATCTTCTACGGTTAATTGTTTCAAATTTCGATTTCCTTTCCAGATATCACACATTATGCATCGGCAATTGCAGGCGCTGTGCGGCATTAATATCACTATCGGCAAAGCTTTAATGGTATTTGTTTGCAGCGTCCGATAGCGCTTATAAGTTTGATATAGTCTCTGTGCCAGCATCAGATATAATGGTTCTTAATGACAATCAAGTAGAATGGAGTTTTTTGAAAAGCTCTGTTTATCCATGTATGTGGATCGTATAAAACAGAATAGTTGAATGATTTTATTTCCTGAATGCCATGATGGAAATAAAACCGGGACATGGAAGGAAATCCCAAATCAGTGAAATATTTCTCAGACCTCATTTTAGCAAAATTTATTTCCTTCGGTGAATAAAAAGCAGAATCTATAATATGAATTTCGCCCTGCAAAGTCAAATGCTGTAATGCTTCATGGATGATCTCTTTCACCGATTTGAAATACTGAATGCTTGCGGCAAAAACAATTAAATCGAATTTGTTTTCAGCAAGAAAACCTGACCGGATATCACCATATAAGAAACGAACATTCCCCTGTTTTTTCAAAAATAATTTGCGTGCCTGCTTTAATTCTTTTCTATTAATATCAATGCCCCAAACCTTTCCCTTAGCAGAATCAGCGAGCAAAGAAGTGAACCACCCATTGCCACACCCAACTTCCAGAACATCAGAAAACCGTGGATTCTTCTGTATATAATTTAAAAGCTTCCTACTTGATCTCTTTCTTATTTTCCATTCTTTATATAAAGGATTGGATTTATCAACTTCGGGCAATCTGAGAATTTCCTCTTCCCTCAAAATCCGTCCTTCTTTCTCACGCAGAGTGATGTACACTTCCTCAAAATCAGTCCAGTCTTCCAAAGGATTGGGAGTGAGAAAACCATTTATAATTTTTAAAGTACTCAATTGATTATTTTTAAAAGCCTTGTATTTCGGGCTGACGGTATTTCCATAGCCGTTGCAATAATTTTATTTCATATGGATGTTGGTAAAAATTCGTTTTGTATCGAATGCCTGCTGTTAAACGCATCACCTTCCGCTTTAAAGGATTGAGTTTAATATCAGAAACAGTCGGATAATATCCATTTAAAACGGTTTCAAAATCCCTGATTTTTTGAATCATTTCAGCAGTCAGCCAGGGCGTTAGCGGATTTTTCCGCAGGTCAAAATTTTCCCATTCGGGACTGATCCAATCTTCCAGTTTTTGAGGATAAGAAAATCCGGCTGCCTTCACTTCTTTATATAGCTCAGAACCTTCCGTAGCAACCGGACTATAGGTATATAAAACAATCTCTGTTTTTGGATTGACCAATTTTACCTGCTTTATAAAATTGATATCAAAATCAATTTGCGACATTACCTCCTCTTCAGTAGGTGCAGGAGTGCCCAACACAAAAGAGTATTCCGGAATGATGTCGAATTTTTTCAATCGCTCAGCAAACCTCACGATTTGTGCTCCTGATTGAGTGCCCCCTTTATCTAATTGCTGTAACACTTTATCATTCCCACTTTCAGCACCAAAAAAAATAATCTTGCACCCGGCTTCGCGCAAAAGAGACAACGAGCTATCTTTAAATTTATCCATGGTATCAATACGCGCCATCCCCCACCAGGTCATCTTTTCAGGCTTAATATATTTCGCAAAAGCAATTGCTCTTTTCTCTGAAACAAAGAAATTATTATCATGAAATTCTATTGCATCGGCACCCCATTTATCTTTTATATATTTCACGTCGCGGTAAACATGTTCTGCCGATTTAGCTTTCCAACGGGCCTCATAAGTTGGAACAACGGCACAAAATGCGCAAGTGAAAGGACAGCCTATACTTGAATGGTAAGCTAATGTTTTGTCTCCTAGATACGTTTTGCCTAAATATTTTTCGATGGGATATAACCCGTTTAATTTATCATAGGGCAAGTGAGCAAGAGTATCCTGATCCAACAAATCCTGTTTGGCATTTTTGATAATAGTGCCCGCTTTTTTATAGATAAGATTTTTAATGGTTTCTAAAGGATGACCATTTTCCAAAGCCTCGATCAATGCAGGGAAAGCCTTATCACCCGGACCGTTGACAACATAATCCACATACCCGGAGTCCAGCGCGACTTTGTAATAACTTGTCGAAAAATATCCTCCCCAAACCATAATCGAATTTGGAAAGTCTTCCTTAATTCTTTTGGAAAATGGAATAGCTTGTTTTGTTTGTGGCCCGGGCATAACAGTAAATCCTATATACTTGTACTCTCCTGTTTCCAGAAAATTTCTCAATTTTTGATATGGGTCTGTTTCGCGATTTCCGTCTACTATCATCCAATCGTAGATCCCATCTACTGAAGCGGCGATATTCATAATTGCATTTGGAATACGGTGTTTCGAGGGAGCACTTCGCGGATTGAATAATAGAATTTTGTTCATATCCTCTCAAAACGGAAAGATACTTGCGAAGGTTGCCACAAGCCGGACATTCCAGGCAACCTTTCAACCCGGAAAATCGATTGATACATTGAATGATGGCACAACATTTCTTGTCGTCCACTCTATTTATACATTATACTTCTTTCATGAATCTTCTTCAAAAAAGCAGGCAGTATTTTTCTAAAAAACTATCCCATTCCCATCCAACTGCTGCTGAGAGGGCATATGATCTTTGGTCAGAAAGCTATGATCAACAACCAGACAATTTAATGCTTGCTTTAGATGAAGAAATATTTTCAGAACTGATAAAACCGCTAAACTTAAAAAATAAAATCATCGCTGATATTGGTTGCGGAACAGGACGTCATTGGATGAAAATATTTTCACAGCAACCCAAAAAGCTCATGGGATTTGATGTTTCAAATGGAATGTTGAAAATATTACAACAAAAATTCTCCTGGGCAGAAACACATCTCCTGGGCAATAATGGATTGATCCACTTAAAAAATGATTCCTGTGATTTCATATTCTCCACACTCACAATCGCTCACATAAAAGAGGCAAAAAAAACCCTGAACGAATGGAACCGCGTTTTGAAACCGGGAGGAGAAATGGTTATTACAGACTTTCATCCTGTCGCATTGGCGAAAGGAGGGAAAAGGACCTTTGTTTACCAAAACAAAACTTTATCCGTCATAAATTACGTGCATACAATTCCTGAATTAATGGAAATCGCAGATCAATTACATTTAAAAGTACTGCAAGTAACAGAACGGATTATTGATGAAAAAGTAAAATCTTATTATGAAAAGAACAAAGCTCTTTCAGTATATGACGCCTGGAAAGGAACACCAATTATCTATGGCATCCATTTAAAAAAAACGGATGCAGCTTTGTAATCTACATATCATGGAAATGGATGGCCGGCAACACATCCGGATTGAAAACGGTCAAATAGAATCCATGACCGATGTTAAAAGAAATATAGAGAAGCATACAAAGGAAATTCGTATTGACTTTGAAAATGCCCTTGCTTTTCCAGGACTAATCAATTCGCACGACCACCTGGATTTCAATTTATTTCCGCAGACAGGAAACCGTATTTATAAAAATTATGCTGAGTGGGGAAAAGATATTCATACCACCAATCAGGAAATGATCAAAGCCGTATTAAAAATTCCGCAACACCTCAGAATCCAATGGGGGCTTTACAAAAACTTACTAAATGGAATAACAACTGTCGTGAATCACGGGGCCCGAATAAAAATTTCGGACCCTTTCATATCCGTTCTTCAGAACAGTTTTTCTTTACACTCTGTCCAATTTGAAAAACACTGGAAATTAAAACTGAACAATCCTTTTCACATAAAAAAATCTTATGTGATTCATGCCGGAGAAGGAATTGACGAAGCGGCTCATAAAGAAATTGACAAATTGATAAAAACGAACTATTTCCACAAAAGTCTTTTCGCAGTGCATGGTGTAGCAATGGATGAGGAACAGGCGAAAAGTTTTAAAGCGGTAATTTGGTGTCCGGTTTCCAATTTTTTCCTCCTGAATAAAACCGCAGATATCCAAAGACTAAAAACAAAGACAAGGATTCTTTTTGGTACAGATTCCACCTTGACTGCTGA
>JBDSBN010000115.1:0-6575 GCA_039921585.1 Ginsengibacter sp.
TCGCTATTTGTATATGTCCGATCCGAATGGCACTATTTCTAATGAAGTGATTCCCATGAACGATAATCAAGGTCATCATAAAAATCATGTGAATCAAAGTTCAGACAAACTATGCTTGCGCAAAAGACGAAAGGGACTAAAAATCTGTAAAAACCTGCGTTAAATCTGCGCAAATCTGTGAGTAATAAATGGTGGTTTCTTGCAAATGAGGAAGGATACCTAACCGGCCGGGTGCCTTCTTGTTCATTACGTTGAGATTGCTTCGGCACGAAGGAATTGTTTTGATTATTGCTCTTAACGGTGTCTCGCAAGGGCGAAAGAGAATGGTGCCTCCGCAAAGAAGAAAGGGATAGTGGACAAGAACGCCAACACCAGCAAAACCTTCAACAAAACTATTTACTCTCCAGATCAAACACTTTTTGGATTTGCTTTTTAGATACAAAGTCAGGGATCATTTTCATCAATAGATTCCTAAACCAAACACCTGTAGCATTTTCAATATGCGGAATCTTGCCCATCATCCAACTGGTGTTTACAATAAAATGAGCTTTTTTGATCCGGCGCTTTTCATATTCTGCAAAGATCTCATTAACCGTTTTCCCGGACTTGAAAAGTTTTCCCAGAACGTACGCATCTTCTATAGCCTGACAGGCACCCTGCCCTAAATTGGGCGTGGTGGCATGTGCTGCATCACCCAGCAGGCAAATATTGTTTTGGTGCCATTGCGAAAATGGTTTGAGATCAAGGAGACGATTTTGATATATCTGATCATTCGGGGTGCCCGCTATCATTTCGCAGATGTCAGGATGAAATTTTTGAAATAATTCCACAAGCGACATATGGGTTTCCATTCCTTCATTCACCACAGCAAACCAATAAATTGTTTGCGCACTAATCCTTACAAACCCAAACCGTTTCCCCCTACCCCAGGCTTCAAATGCTTCATGCGGATACTTTTCGGCCAGGTTGGTATGCAGAACTCCCCGCCAGCAAATTTGTTTTGTATCCCGGATAACGGATGGCTTGAACAATTGTCTGCGCACAATTGAATGAATGCCATCTGCACCAATGACTATTTTAGTATTTTTAACCGATCGATCTTCAAAAGTGAGCTGTATGTTTTCCCCATTCTGAATATTGGTCAATCGCTTACCCAATTGTATATTTTCATAACCTACTTCTTCTGCTAAAATAGTTTGCAGATCAGCCCGGTGAATGGCAATATTAGAAACCCCATATTTTTCCTCAAATCCGGCAAGAGGAATGGAAGAAAGTATCTGAAGTTTTTCATCCGTCATTTTCAGGTATGAAATTTTATTTCCGGCTTTTTCGATCTTTCCCTGCATTCCTAATTTCCGATAGATCTGCATCGCATTGCCTGCCATGACAATGCCTGCACCGACGGGCTTTATTTGCGGAGCGCTTTCGTAAACGGTCGCATTGTACCCACTCTGTTTAAGAGCGAGTGCAGTAGTTAGACCACCAATTCCAGCACCTATTATTGAGATCGATTCGTTCATATTGATTTCAGCAAAAATATAGCTTCGGTCAATAGTACTTTCAGAAAACATCCTTTCACATTAACCTTCCTAAGCTTTGTTCGGTGCCTTTTACAGAATCGGATTGTCATCAAAATGCTATATTTTTTCTCTTGTTTCCTTTTTGTCATTTTTGTATTAATTTTAATATCAAACTCAATCGCTTCATTCTTTTATAGTTACCAACAACATCATTTCACCATACAAACAAACTCAAAATGAACGGTAAAATTTTAACCCTTGCCTTTATGCTACTCCTTTCCCTATCTGGTTGTGATAAAATGGGTGTATCCGGAGAGTCTTCAAAATCTGCTTTGGCTACTTCTCCAAACAATTCAGGAAATCCAAATCAACCGGGTGTCATTACAGCCGGGGAATGGAATGATCTTGATAACTGGGTATTCTGGGAATCAATTATCCGTAAAGATGAATTCAAATCAATTCCGGCTCTTTGGAGTTTTTATACAAATAATCGAATTTCAGTGGAAGTCAGCGGTGCGGATCTCAAACCTGCTATAAATGTTCTTGTAAAACTAAAGATGAATGGGAATATCGTGTTTAGTGGCCGGACAGATAATCGTGGAAAGGTGGAGCTTTGGCCAAATCTTTATCAAAATAATTCCAATAGCGACCTCTCCAAAATGACCATCGACATTCACAATGGCTCCGTCATCATTTCAAAGGTAAAATCCTATTTGGAAGGCACCAATAAGGCCGTCATTTCTCCTGTGGCAGTTGATTCTAAAATTGAGTTGTCATTTGTAGTAGATGCCACTGGCTCTATGGGAGATGAATTAGAATATTTAAAAACAGAATTATTGGATGTGATTTCCAGGGTGAAAATTGCCAATTCAAAATCGGTCATATTAACGTCCTCCGTTTTTTACCGGGATAAAGGTGATGAATATATAACAAGAGTTTCCGGGTTTACGACGAATCATACCACCACTACAGATTTTATAAAAGCCCAAAAAGCAGCAGGCGGAGGAGATTTCCCAGAGGCGGTACATTCTGCGTTGGATAAAGCAATCAATGAATTGCAATGGTCTGCAAATGCAAAAACACGACTTCTATTTTTAGTATTAGATGCTCCGCCTCACAACAACCAAGAAGTCATCAAGGATATTCAAAACTCTATAATGAAAGCTTCTGAAAAAGGAATTAAGATAATTCCTGTAACTGCCAGTGGTATAAATAGAGAGACAGAGTTTCTAATGCGTTTTATGGCTATGAGCACAAACGGAACCTATGTGTTTATAACTAACCACAGTGGTATTGGAAATGATCATTTGGAACCAACTGTTGGGAAATATCAGGTAGAGTTTTTAAACAATCTGATGGTGAGGCTGATTAATAAATATGCGGAATAGGAATGAAGTTTCTAGAAGGTGAAAGACACCCAGATTTTTATTTCGACACAAATAAATTAAGGCTTCTCGCAGATCACCGCAGATAGAAGACACGCAGATTTTCGCAGATAAAAGTCTTCTGAATTTCCTTTTACCTACAAATAAAAGAGACCAAAAATCTGCGAAAATCTGCGTTTAAATCCGCGCAAATCTGCGAGAAACAAATTAAGGCTTCTCGCAGATTACCGCAGATAGAAGGCACGCAGATTTTCGCAGATGAAATACACCCAGATTTTCATTACGCCACTAATAAACGAGAATAAAAATCTGCGTAAATCCGCGCTAAAATCCGCGCAAATCTGCGAGAAACATGCGAGAAACATGCGAGAAACGAGTTTAAAAATCAAATACAAATCCCGAATATATTTTTCCGTTGAAAAGTTTGGTTTTAGAAACTTTCACATCGTTTACAACAAGATTATTATCGTTGATGTATGCAATTTTAAAATTCTTTAACCGAAATGAAACGGAAAAACTTTGCTGATTAAAAGCATAACCCGCCGCAATTAATCCATCATTAAACGGCACATAATTAACGCCTACAGAAGCATCATAAAATTCTTTGTCGGTAAATAAAGCATCCACACCTACATTCAGTCTTCCTCTTTTATAAGTTAAGCCCGCACCATACGCCCGCTGATTGACATAAGATTCATTAGATGAATCTGCGATAAACATTTCCTGATACAATTTTGTACCTGCCACATTCATTACAGAAACACCAGCCTGAAGGGAGCTGTTTATTTTATAATTGACAGATACATCCACATCAAAATTTTGTTTTTTAATACTGTCATCGATAAAGAAATTATAATCGATATTATTATTGAAATCACTTTCTATGGCAATCAGGTTGGGATTATTAAATTGCTGCCAAATTGATTTAACCGTAACTCCTACACTAAGATTGTTATTCACCCTATATACAGGTGCTAAGAAAACGGCAAACTCTTCCAGTTTTTCAGAACGGCCTACCGTTAAGCCGGGATCATTTGTGCCCACTTTTTGAGCAATCAACTGCCTTCGCTGATCTTGCTTTGTATAAATTCCACCTAACCCTACATAGAAGTTTTTGCTTACCTGCTGATAACCTGATAGCTTTATATTGTTCTTAAAATTTGCCAATAAACTAATATTGTTCGGCTTGGCACTATTAGCAATGGAAGCAGCATTCCAAAAAACGGCCTCAGAAAGATTACGGGATGGAGAAAAGTTGAAGCCTGTATTGTCTGTATTCGTCATAGGAGAAGAATGCAGGAATATCCCAAACTTAATCTTTCCAGGTCTTAAACTTATCGCTTTGAAAAGCCCCTGATTGCCAACCGTAGCAGGAGACACCAGTTTTTGAATTAAATTCAAAAAAGACACAGGAGACATCGCCTGACTTCCGGGTGCTTTACCGCTAATATCCTGTGCAGGCAATTGACGCGCGGAATCAAGTAATTGTTCCGATAAGATATCCGGCAATTCAGTGTTTGAACAATTTTCTAAAATCTTCCATCCTTTTACGGTTACATACATTTTAGTAGGATCCGTATTCCTCTTGTCGAGATCTTCTGAAATAAAAACCCTCTGTAGCACTTTGCAACTGCTGCATTTCGTAACAATATAAAGTGCCACATTTTTATCCCGCAGGTCTCTTTGATTCCATCCGGTATTTATTTGAAAAAAACCCTGCGGAGTAGTAGTTGTAGCCACAGCTGCTTTTGGGTTAAAAGAAGGAATGACCACAATATTAACAGCACCTTTTGTAGAAGTTGTTACTCCATTATTCATGCAGCGAAGTGTACCTTTAATAACCACTTCCTGGGCTTTCACTGAACAATACATCATTAAAAATAAACTTGTAAAAAGAAGGAACTTTTTCATATTGTTAGTTTTTAGAATTATTTTAAAGGAAGAGGGTTCAGAACAAATTCTATTTTATTTATTTCACCTGATTCAATTTCATATTTTTTAATTTTATCCTCATATAAAGGATGAGAGGTAACCAGCGTAATCCTGTCGCCAAAATGATAGCCGGGAATGGGTATCTCAAAACTTCCATCGTTAATTGTAATTGCAAAATAGGGTGTGCCATCCACCACTACTTCCACATCTCTGATCGGGCGATCTGCGGCATCTTTTACCGTACCGGATATCCGGATGATCTTGGTCTGATCCAAGGTTAGATCTATGGGGTCAAAATTTTGAAGCAGTGTGTCCAATGTGATAGGGGTATAGCCATCGCTTACAACATGCAGGATGATATTATTGCGCAATTGATCATAGGGTATCTCGGGGAATACGACCATTCCCTTTTCATTAATAGATGCCTCGCGTTGGTAGTGAGGAAAAGAAAGGGTGACCATGCCGCGGGTAACCGGATTTCTATCCTGATCAAATACTCTGATGGAAAGAAACTGATCGGTACTTCCCTGAGGCAACATAAAGCCTCCAATAACCGTAAGGATCACTCCCACAACAGGCCCTGTAAATTTATAGGTAACATCCGTCTTTATTCCTTTGAGACTTGCATAAGAATTCATGATACCGAAAATGAGTGCACTTGCTGCCATCCCAAAAAGCACCAATACGAGATAGAAAATTCTGTCGTCCATTTTTTCATTACCACCCTGTTTCATAAAATTTAAATAGTAATATCCGATAGCAAAGGCCGCCAAAAGACTTACAACAGATATAATCAGATAGGTTGATGTTTTTACAGTTCTTTGTGTTGTGGGTTTATTGGCCATTACTTTTTCTGGTTATAAATTTAATTCTAATGAAGAAAAAAAAATCTAGTGAAACTGGTGTACAGAATAAAGATTCACAAGTGTTTTTCTTAAGAGGATATCAAGACTTCAGGAAGGGAAATAATTAAAAATCTGGTATGACGAAGGTTCTGTCTGTTTAAGCTGTGTGTTTTAGTGCCTCAAAGATTATTCCAAGAACTCTAATTTTAGTAGATAATAGTCAATAGATTAGAATCCTTTTTAAATAAAAACTCCTGCTGATCTTTTATAGCGATCCTCTATTTTCCACACATCCATCAATCATATATATAAAGAGATCCTTCAAAGAAGAAGGCCACCTACAAACAGGGAAATGCGCTATCTCCATTTTCTACCCGGTTCTTGCCTTATAAAACAAAAACTAAACTCTTTAGCATTCGGCATAAAATTAGTATTTTTGCTCCATGCCATTTTACAGACTCCACATAAAATTAGATGGGCAGGATGTCAGAGAATTTACCATTGAAGATCCACGGAGAGATATTGAATTGGTTTACCTGGATTATAAAAAAAGAGTGAATTCAAAGAACGGTGCCGGAAGAGTTATCTATTTTGATCTTGTAATGATCGCCGAAGCTAGTCTGGCTTATCAGGATGACCGGGAAGAGGTATTCAATCCGGAAAATCATTTTGGATTAAACCTGGACCAACATGAACTGAATGTAAATAAGGAAGCAGAAAGTAAAAGAAAAAAACAACGAAAAACATATATGTCCGGCCCAAGTTTGGGAGAAAGAATAAAAAAATGATCCGGAATTTCGTTGATCCATTTCCGCAATAAAATTAAAATGCAACCATTCATTGCGCCATTTCATTCAGGAAGAAAAGTAGTTAGAAGGCAAAAGGCCATATTT
>JBDSBN010000116.1:0-4779 GCA_039921585.1 Ginsengibacter sp.
ATTACTGATACCAGAATGCAATTGAGATTGGCTTCGCCTCTTGAGGCGAATGGAGGTGTGGCAGAAATTTCGATGGATTTCTCATTTAATATTCCACAGTATGGTGCAGACAGAACAGGCATTCAAGCCACCAAAAATGGGAAAATGTATGCCATAGCTCAATGGTATCCACGCATGTGTGTGTATGATGATATTGAGGGGTGGAATACACTTCCTTATCTTGGAGCAGGAGAGTTCTATTTGGGATATGGCGATTTTGAATATCAGATTACAGCTCCTGCCAAAATGATTGTGGTAGGCTCCGGCGATTTGCAAAACCCGGAGGAGGTATTTACTGCTGAACAGCTTAAAAGATATAATGATGCAAAGAAAAGTGATCAAACAGTAATTATACGTTCGGAAGCGGAAGTAACAAAGCCTTCTTCACGACCAGCGAAAAATAGCCTGACCTGGAAATACGTAATGAAAAATTCCAGAGATATCGCCTGGGCTGCCTCAGAAGCGTTTATTCTTGATGGAGCAAGAATCAATTTACCCTCTGGTAAAAAAGCATTGGCTTTAAGTGTTTACCCGGCTGAGTCTAATGGAAATAATGCCTGGGAAAGATCTACTGAATATACAAAAGCTTCTATCGAAGGTTATTCAAAACGTTGGTATGAATATCCATACAACACGGCCATTAATGTGGCGAGTAATGTGGGAGGAATGGAATATCCTGGCGTTTCTTTTTGTAGCTGGAGGTCAAAAGGCGCTTCTTTATGGGGTGTTACAGATCATGAGTTTGGTCATAACTGGTTTCCCATGATCGTAGGAAGTGATGAAAGAAAGTATGGTTGGATGGATGAAGGGTTTAATACTTTTATTAATGATATTTCCACGGCTGATTTTAATAATGGAGAGTATCGGGAAAGTTCCCGCCTAAATCCGAATATATATCGTTTTATGTTTGGCCCCGGTAGTGAAGCAGTCATGTCTACACCGGATGCATTGAAGGAAAGAAATATAGGGATGGCACTCTATTACAAACCTGGTTATGCACTAAATCTTTTAAGGAACGAAATTCTTGGAGAAGATCGGTTTGATTATGCTTTCAGAGAATACATTAAACGTTGGGCATATAAGCATCCAACTCCATGGGATTTTTTCAGAACAATGGAAAACGCAACGGGCGAAGATCTAAGTTGGTTTTGGAGAGGAATGATTATAGAAAATTACAAACTTGATCAGGCTATTTCCGGAGTAACTTATGTGAGAAATAATCCGTCATCCGGAGCATTAGTCGTCATTGAAAATCTGGGGCAAATGGCTATGCCCATCTATTTGACGTATGAAACTGTAAGTGGTAAAACCGAATCTATCAAAGTACCGGTAGAAGTTTGGCAAAATGGTGAAGTCTGGACGCAGAAATTAAACACGACCGAAAAATTGAAAACGGTGACTATTGATAAAGATGGTATTTTCCCTGATATAAATCAGGAAAATAATACCTGGAAAGCAAAATAATTCATTTGAAATTCAGTCCGCCGTTGATTAATATCGACGGCGGATTTTTTTTGAAGAATAAAAATGCTCAGCAGATAATCTGTTTTAAACTAAAATTGCGGGGATTACGATATAATCTCTAAGAATTTTATATTCTTAAATACAATATCAAAAAACTATAATTTGGATTTATTCCTATACTTTTGCAACCTTTTATGAAACCTATCTCAGAAATATTCGAATTATTAGATCAGCCAAAAAAGATCGTCATTACGTTCCATCAAAAACCTGATGGGGATGCAATGGGATCGGGTTGCGGACTCTATAATTTTCTCATTCAGTTAGGACATGAAGTAAGCGTTATTTCCCCGACCAACTGGCCGGCATTTTTAAAATGGATTCCGGGTGCAAAAAAAGTCATAGACTTTGAAATGAACACGGATAAAGCGTTGAAGGTTTTGGAAACAGCTGAATGGATCTTTTGTCTGGACTTTAATACTCTCTCGAGAGTAAGAAGAATGGAACCCTTGATTAAAGAATCCAAAGCCATAAAAATCCTGATCGATCATCATCAGGAGCCGCAATCTGACGCGTTTGATTATGGAGAAAGCGATCCGTTAAAAAGCTCTACGGCAGAAATGGTTTATGATTTCATTATAAACAGCGGGCATGAGGATAAATTAAATAGTGAAATAGCTGAATGCTTATATGCTGGAGCAATGACCGATACCGGCTCTTTTCGTTTTAAATCAACTACAGCAGATGTACACAGGATGGTTGCGAGATTAAAAGAAACGGGATTTGATCACAGTCAGGTTCATGAAAATCTTTATGATAATTTTCATGAAAACAGATTTCGGTTTTTTGGGAATGTATTACTTAACAGAATGGAGATATTTTACGAATACAATACCGCGTTAGTTTCTATTCCACAGAAAGATCTGATCAAGTATAATGTAAAAACCGGAGATACGGAAGGGCTGGTGAATTTTCCTTTAAGAATTAAAGGGATTAAACTGGCAGCGATAATAATCGACAGAGGAGATGAAAGAAAAAGTTCTTTTCGTAGTAAAGGAGGATTTGATGTGAATACATTTGCCCGAAAATATTTTAATGGAGGTGGTCACTTTAATGCTGCCGGTGGTAAGAATACAGAAACGCTTGAAGAGGTAATTGAAAAGTTTAAGATAGCTATGAAAGAAAATGCTGAACAATTAACGAGTAAACAATAATAAACAATAAAACATGAACAAAACACTATGCCTGGTAGCCCTGGCTTTTACAATTGTGGCTGCAGGTTGCAACACACAAAGGTTTCAGAAGGCGGAGGATGGATCTGAATACAAAGTAATTTCTAACGAAAAGGGTACCAAAGCTGTTCCCGGAAATTTTGTAGAATTAAATATCCTGGTAAAATACAAGGATAGTGTTCTTTTTAGCACTGCTGAAAATGGGATGCCTAATTTCATTCCTTTTGATACCCTGAGCTTTCCTTCTTTTTTCCGTAATGTACGTGAAGGAGATAGTCTGGTGATTAAGCAATCAACTGATTCAATTATTGCAACCGGACAAAATCCACCATGGATGGAGAAAGGAAACTACATCATTCAAACAATTAAAGTAGCAAAAGTGTATGCTACTCAGGAAGAAGCAGAAACTGTTCAGAAATCATACGAAGGTCCAGCTAAAGCAAAACAGTATGAGAGCACAGTGAAGAAGATTGAAAAAGATATGGAAGAAAATGCTGACCAATTGAAGAAAGACGAAAGTATCATCAAAGATTACCTGACTAAAAACAATATTCAGGCAGAAAAAACCAAATGGGGTACTTATGTATCGATCACTTCACCTGGTACAGGTCCAAAGTTGACCAACAAGGATGTAGCTGTGGTAAACTACACAGGAAAAACGTTCCAGGATAGCACATTTGATTCTAATACGGATAAGAACTTCAATCACGTAGAACCATTATATGTTGATATGGGTGAATTCAGAGTAATTCCAGGATGGATCGATGGATTGCAAATGTTCCAAAAAGGAAGTAAAGGAAAAATTGTGATTCCATCTTCTTTAGGATATGGTGCAAATGGTGCGCCTCCTAAAATAGCTCCTCACGAAAATCTGGTTTTCGATATCGAGGTAACAGATATTATTACTCAGGAAGCCTACAGAAAGCAAATGGAAGAGCAGCAGAAAATGATGCAGATGATGCAACAGCAAATGCAGCAGCAGATGCAACAGCAACAACCTAATCAATAGATCTCTTTTATATAAAACATGAAACGCCTCATTGCAATATGGGGCGTTTTTTTTGTGCTCTGAATAAACCGTTTTGCTTTATTTATTGCTTAGAATTTTTATAAAAGGATTCTTTCAAGCCATGATTTCATCAGCCGAAGGCAAACCGGTAACTTTGGTTATTGGAAAGGTAATTTTTGCCGATGAAATTTCTGATCCAGAAATTTAAATTTGAAAAATAATCTAACTGGAATCCCGTTATTTTATGTAATATGCCTATTTCTAAAAAAGAAAGTTTTGTTTGATTAGAAGTCAGAAGCTTAATTTTTTTCTGATCAGTTTCTGGTAAATGAATCTATCCTATAAAAAATTATTCAGTAAAAATGGCGCAACACATCGTAAAAGTTTTAGCTGCAAATTATATTACTCATGATGTAAAGAGATTTGTATTGGAAAAGCCACCCGGGTTTGAATACCAGTCCGGTGAAAATGTGTATGTATCAATTAATGAGCCGGGGTGGGAAACAAAAAAAAGACCCTTTTCGTTTACTTCACTTAACGAATGGCCTTATCTTGAATTGATTATTAAAATTTACGATGATCATAATGGCGTTACCAATCTTCTGGGAAAATTGAATGCAGGTGCGGAACTTATACTTCATGAAGTTTTTGGAACGATACATTACAAAGGGCCGGGAGTCTTTATCGCAGGAGGTTCTGGTGTGACTCCTTTTATTTCAATATTCCGTAACTTATTTTACAATGGTGATATAAAAGGAAATAAATTATTTCTTTCAAATAAAAGCTCAGAAGAAATCATTATGCCCTTTGAATTATTTTCTATGTTGGGTAATGATCTTATAAATATTTATACACGGCAGGGAGTGATTGGTTTTCTGGATAGAAGAATAGACAGGAAAATGCTTATTCGCCTAATTGGAGATTTTAGTTCTAATTTTTATGTGTGTGGCCCGAAAGATTTCGTTCAAATGATCGTAACGCATCTGTTAAGTTTGGGAGCAAAAGCAGACGTTATTATTTTTGATAAAAAGGAGTGAT
>JBDSBN010000117.1:0-3488 GCA_039921585.1 Ginsengibacter sp.
AATGCTATAGCATTGCTGTGGAAAGT
Organism: Ginsengibacter sp.; assembly: GCA_039921585.1. Classification (GTDB taxonomy): domain Bacteria; phylum Bacteroidota; class Bacteroidia; order Chitinophagales; family Chitinophagaceae; genus Ginsengibacter. The sequence goes on from JBDSBN010000117.1 coordinate 27, forward strand.
CTGGAAAGTGGGAAGGCCTATACAAATTTTAAAAAGCTCATGAGTTTGCAGGGGTAGGTCTTTAGTCTTAGATCCTCTTTTTGAATCAAGTTTTACCCTAATAGTTCAATCTCTTTATTTAATACCTGTATCATGAATATACTCGATAAAATTATTGCTTCTAAGAAAGCAGAAGTTTCTGAAAGGCAAAAATCCATACCTCTGAAAAAATTAGAAAGGACAGAATTTTTTAGCACTCCTACCCGATCTTTTAAAGATTCACTGTTAAATCCTGAGAAAACAGGAATTATTACTGAGTTCAAAAGACAATCGCCTTCCAAAGGCATTATCAATCATACTTCTACAGTAAAGGAAGTTACCGGAGATTATACAAAATATGGTGCAAGTGCGCTATCTGTATTAACGGATGAAGTATTTTTTGGAGGCAGTATGCAGGATTTTGACATAGCAAGAGAAAACGATATCCCGCTATTACGTAAAGAGTTTATAATAGATGAATATCAATTAGTTGAATCGAAAGCACATGGGGCAGATATCATTTTGTTAATAGCGGCATGTCTTGGGGTAAAGGAAGCAAATCATTTAGCTAAATTTGCCAAAAATCTGGGATTAAATGTCCTGTTGGAAATTCATCACGAAAAAGAGCTGGAACATATTTGCCCTAATGTGGATGTAGTAGGAGTTAATAATCGGAATTTAAAAGATTTTAAAGTAGACATCAATCACTCCATTGAATTAGGAAATCAAATTCCGGAAGGAAAAATTAAAATCGCTGAAAGTGGAATTCATGATATGGAAACACTTTTGTTATTAAGGGATCATGGGTTTCAGGGATTTTTAATTGGGGAAAAATTTATGAAAGAAACCGATCCGGGCAAAGCTTTTAAAGAATTCGTAAAGGGACTTAAGAAATAAGAAATAAAAACATAATTAACAAAACCCATAATAATATTGACAACAGATACGGGATTTTGTAGTACTTTAAATAAAATACACCTCGGAGAAATAAACTATTAAAATGATATGAAAGAGAAGTTTTATTTCCGGGTGAAAATAAAACTCAAATTTTGAGGGGGACATAAATAATTTATAAGAAAAAAGACATGAAAATAAAGGTCTGCGGCATCAAAGATTTAGAACAATTAAAAGAGTTAAATACACTCGGAATAGATTATACTGGAATGATCTTTTATCCTGCATCTCCAAGAAGTGTTCTGGAATCATTAAAGGCGGAAGAGGTTAAAGCATTAAAACTTCCGGCTCAAAAAGTAGGTGTGTTTGTAAATGATCCGGTAGAGGAAGTTTTAAGACAGGTATCAGAGTTTGGATTGGATGTGGTACAACTCCATGGAGATGAAACACCTGTTTTTTGTAATCAGATCAGCGACCATGTAAAGCTTATTAAGGCATTCCGAATCGGGGAAACTCTGACAGAAATAGACAGGTTGGTAAAGGAGTTTGAAGAAGTGTGCGACTATTACATTTTTGATAAAGGCTCAATGGGAGTTTATGGGGGAACAGGACATAAATTTGATTGGAATGTGCTGCAGGATGCCGAAATCAATAAACCTTTCTTTTTGAGCGGTGGCATTGAATATGAGGATCTCGAAGGATTAGAAAAATTTCATCACCCCTATTTTTATGGGATTGATATCAACAGTCGTTTTGAAACCTCTCCCGGAATAAAGGATATACAACTGGTGAAAAAATTTGTTCAGGAAGTTCAATCCTTCCATAATGCAATGGAGTTATAAATCACAGGCCATTTTTTAAAACTATTAAATATTAATTCAATGAACTGGCAGGTCAATAAGGAGGGATATTATGGAAAATTCGGAGGAGCCTTCGTTCCTGAAATGTTGTACAATAATGTATTAGAATTGGAGAAAAATTATTTAAAAATAATTGAAGACTCCGAGTTTAAAAACGATTTCAATTCTCTACTTAAAAATTATGTAGGTCGACCTACGCCATTGTATTTTGCCAAACGATTGAGTAAGGAATACCGTGCTCAGATATTCTTGAAGCGGGAAGATTTATGTCATACAGGAGCTCATAAAATCAACAACACGATTGGCAAAATACTATTAGCACAAAAACTAGGCAAGAAAAGAATCATTGCCGAAACAGGTGCGGGACAACACGGCGTTGCTACGGCCACTGTTTGTGCATTAATGGGTCTGGAATGCATTGTGTACATGGGAGAAAAGGACATTCAAAGGCAGGCGCCAAACGTAGCCCGTATGAAGATGCTTGGCGCGAAAGTAGTTCCCGCTGTAAGTGGCAGCAAAACGTTGAAAGATGCCACCAACGAAGCGATCAGAGATTGGATAAACACTCCTTCTGATACTTATTATTTGATCGGCAGCGTCGTTGGTCCTCATCCCTATCCGGATATGGTGGCAAGATTTCAGAGCGTCATAAGTGAAGAAATCAGGAAGCAATTAAAAGAAGAACAGGGAACAGAATTGCCGGATTATGTGCTTGCCTGCGTAGGTGGCGGCAGCAATGCAGCGGGTGCGTTTTATCATTTTTTAGATGATGATTCCGTCAAATTAATTGCAGTTGAAGCGGCGGGATTAGGTGTTGATAGCGGCATGACTGCGGCGACTTCTCAATTGGGAACCGTGGGAATTCTTCATGGCAGCAAAAGTCTTTTAATGCAAACAGCAGATGGACAGGTAGTGGAGCCACACAGTATTTCAGCTGGTCTCGACTATCCGGGAATTGGGCCAATGCATGCCAATTTATTTACAGGAAAGCGGGCTGAATTTTTAAATGCCACGGATGATGAAGCGCTTGAAGCAGCCTTTGAATTAGCGAAACTGGAAGGAATTATACCTGCTCTTGAATCTGCTCATGCCCTGGCGGCTTTAAAGAAAATACAATTTAAAGAGAAAGATATTGTAGTGGTGAATTTAAGTGGCAGAGGAGATAAGGATATGGAAGCATATGCTGGGATTGATCGTTGAATAGCCTTCGGCGTTGAATGCTGCGCGTTGAACAGCCTTCGGCGTTGAATGCTGCGCGTTGAATTGGTCGTTGACCGTTGAATGCTGCGCGTTGAATAGGTCGTTGACTGTTGAATGCTGTTTTCGTTCAAATTATTCTAATATTGAAAACAAATGAGAATTAGACCACGAAGACGCGAAGAACCCAAAGTAAAACTTTGATTCTTGATTTTTTCGAAGAAAAAATCCTTCGTGTCCTTTGTGTCTTGGTGGTAATTAATCTCAGGCAAAGCTTTTAAAACATTACCACCGCCCAAGGCGGTGAATTTTTAAGGTATATTAAAAAACAGGGCTAGGAAGCCAATAATAAGATACTGAATGGATATAGAAATCATTCCTTATTCAGAGGAATATAGAAAACACTTTACGGAATTAAATGTTCGGTGGGTAGAGAAATACTTTGTTCTGGAACCTCTGGATATAGAAATATTGAACAACCCAAAAGAGCATA
>JBDSBN010000118.1:0-3863 GCA_039921585.1 Ginsengibacter sp.
GCAATTATCTGATTTGTCAGGCATAGAACATTATGTAGTAAGTGCGAGAATGTCTGATTTAAAGAAAGAAAAAAGAGCAAAGTATGACGGGCATGTGATTTATAAAGACCGGAAGCGCAAGAGAATAATAGCCATTAAACAGGAAACATTAGTAACCCAAAACGAATTATTCCAATGAAAAGTAGCGTAATAAGCGGGATTCACCCCCGCCGTTTTTTATCACCTCAAAACAACGACAAATGAATTACACAGATTTTTTAAAATCAAAGGTTGTTATATCCGAAGATTTCGGCTTTGATGTAAACGAACGGGAACTTACCGGAAAACTTTTCCCGCATCAAAAGGACATCGTTTTATGGACCTTAAAAGGAGGCCGCAGGGCCATATTCGCCAATTTTGGTTTAGGTAAAACTTTTATGCAATTAGAAATTGCAAAGCAATGTATCCTGAGAGAAAATAAGCCTTTCCTTATCGTTTGCCCTCTGGCCGTAGCTGGTGAATTTAAAAGAGATAATAAGAAATTAGAAACAGGATTTGAGATTTCCTACATAACCGACACTGACAAGATAGAAGATTACAATCCTCAAATATTTATCACTAATTATGAAAGGATCCGGATGGGTGATATTGATGCCTCTAAATTTTGCGGGGTTTCATTTGATGAGGCTTCTATCCTTCGCAATTTAAAAACAGAAACAACAAATTACGTTCTATCTCATTTTAAAAAAGTTCCTTACCGATTTGTTGCAACCGCTACCCCAACTCCCAATGATTACATAGAGATTCTAAATTATGCTGATTATCTCGGAGTGATTTCAAGAGGCCACGCCCTCACAAGGTTCTTTCAAAGAGATTCTACCAAAGCTGGCCACCTTACTTTATATCCAAATAAGAAAAAAGAATTCTGGATGTGGGTATCAACCTGGGCCGTATTCGTTAATAAACCTTCAGACTTAGGTTATTCAGATGAAGGTTACGACTTACCGGAAATAAACATCATAGAGCATTGTGTAAGTGTTGATAATGAAGAAAGCTACATCAATAAAGACGGTGAACTGGTAATGTTTAAAGATATTTCAAAAAGCCTTATCGAAGTTTCACGTGAAAAAAGAGATTCTATTAAAACCCGCTGTGATAAAGCATTTGAGATAGCAAGTAAAACTGATTCAGCAATCGTTTGGCATCATTTGGAAGCAGAAAGGCAATACCTGGAAAAACTTTTTAAGGATGAAAGTTCGCAAGCGGTTTATGGCGGTCAAACCAACCAAATTAAGGAAAACTTACTTATTGGATTTTCAGAAAATAAATACAAATATCTTCTTACAAAAGCAAGGATAGCCGGTTCCGGATGCAACTTTCAGGACTACTGCCATACCGCAATCTTCGCGGGAATTGATTATAAATTCAATGACTTCATACAGGCTATTCACCGTATTTATAGGTTCGGGCAAACGAAGCAAGTAAACCTACACATTATCTATACCGAGAATGAATATGAGGTATTGAAAGTCCTTTATAAGAAATGGGAAAAACACAAAGAACTACAGGATGCAATGATTGAATTGGTAAAAGAATACGGATTAAATAAAGACATAATTAAACAACAAATGGAAAGACAAATTTTTAAAGACGGCAAAAAAATCATTATTGGTGGAGCAGACCTCTACAATAATGATACGGTAATCATTCATAATGAACTACCCGACAATTCGGTTCACATGATACTGACCTCAATTCCTTTTGGAAACCATTATGAATATTCTGACAATTATAATGACCTGGGCCATAATTCAGACAACGTGAAATTCTTTGAGCAAATGGATTTTCTCACCCCTAATTTATTGAGAGTATTAAAGCCGGGCCGTGTGGCTGCTATCCATGTAAAAGACAGGATACGTTATTCATACCAGAATGGTACAAAGTTTACCACAATTGAAGATTTTAGCGGCCAAACGGTGGCACATTTCGTAAAACATGGATTTTATTTGATGGGCAAGATAACCGTTACTACCGATGTAGTAAGGGAGAACAATCAAACCTACAGGCTCGGATGGACAGAGCAATGTAAAGATGCTACAAAGATGGGTGTGGGGATGCCAGAATATATTTTACTATTCAGGAAGGCGCCTACACAGTTAAACAATGCCTATGCTGATGAACCGGTAGAAAAGAGCAAAGAAGATTATGATATTTCTACCTGGCAATTAGATGCACATGCTTATTACAGATCAGACGGGAACCGTTTTCTTTCCTACGATGAACTTCAAAAACTTGACTTTGATAAGATTTGTAAAGCCTGGAAAAAACATAATGAGAAAGATGTTTATTCTTATGACGAACATTTAAAGACCTGCCAGGATTTAGAAGAGTTGGGCAAACTTTCAAAGCTCTTTACCACGCTTCCGGTCCATTCTAATACTGATATGGTTTGGAGTGATGTAAACCGGATGAACACATTAAATGCAAAGCAGGTAACCAGCAAGAAAGAGAAACACATTTGCCCCCTGCAGATTGATATTATCAAAAGGTTAATTAACCGATTCACGATGAAAGGCGAGATTATAGATGATCCGTTTGGAGGATTATTTTCAACTCCATACGTGGCAATGGAGATGGGGAGAAAATCAGTATCAGTTGAATTGAATTCGGAATATTACTTAGATGGAGTTAGTTACATCCATGCCATGCACCATAAAATGAATGTGCCGACTTTATTTGATTTAGTGGCTTAAAAGTTTTTACTAACCATTATTTCTTACAATACCAACTGTTTGAATAAGAATAAATATTGATCCATCAATTGAAAAACTGAATAACCCAATGGCTGAAAATAAAAAGTCTTTTATCCTTTATGCGGATTACATTAATTTATTTGAACAACTAACTGATGACGAAGCAGGGAAATTAGCTAAGCATTTATTTAGATATGTAAATGATAAAAACCCTGTTCTTGAAGATCGTCTTTTGAAATTAACATTTGAACCTATTAAGCAACAATTGAAAAGAGATTTAAAGGTTTGGGAAAATTCTAAGTCAAAAAAAAGCGAATCCGGGCGGCTTGGAAATTTAAAAAGATGGAATAATGACCTGTATTTAAAAGTTATGAAAGAAGAAATTAGTTTAGAAGATGCTGAAAATGAGGCTGTTAATCGCAAAACATCGCAGTGCGATATTAGCGATCGCACCGTGTCGCACCCTATCGCAAACGTCGCTGTAACTGTTACTGATACTGTTACTGATACTGTAAATGAGAGTGTAAAAAAAGAAGAAGTTTTCCGCGCACCAGATTTATCAAAATCAAATTTATTTCGGGAACCTGTAATACCGACTAAAAATGAAGTTTTAGAAAGTTTCATACAACAAGGCGGGACTAACGAAATGGCTAAAAGCTTTTGGGAAAGAAGCGAAGCTACAGGATGGTATTTAAAAGGTTCCCCTATTACCAATTTTAGAAACCTTGTTTACTCTTTTGTTACTAACTGGAATAAAAATGAATCAAAGGTGGTTCAGTTTGAAAAAACAGGACCTCCACTAAAAACAGCGGATCAACTTTAAAATTATGTTCAAAAAAAACGTTCACTACTCACCGGATTTAGAAACAGAAATATTAGGCGCCTGTCTTTTGGAACAGTCTGCTTTTTCGAGAGTTTATGGAATATTAGAAGCCGAAACTTTTTACACCGAAGATCACCAAATGATTTATTCGTGTATGCTGGAAATGTTTGAAGCTAATATGCCAATATCCATTCTTTCAATGATGGATTATTTAATCAGGAGAAAAAGAACAGAAACAATTTCAGAACAGTACCGCATATTACCTCACTCACTTAACCACGAAAGTTACCAGCACGGCAAACATTGAA
>JBDSBN010000119.1:0-8978 GCA_039921585.1 Ginsengibacter sp.
CCCGGCATCACCTAAGGCGCGCAAAATCTCCAGGGATGTTTCCACATCCGGTGATCCATCATCAATGCCCGGTAAAATATGGGAGTGAATATCCTGTGTCAACCAGGTAAATTTCGGAAACTTTAAATTTTCTGTTTTTCTTTTAAAAATACTCAGCATGAGGAATCGCAGTTTTTCCATCTGATTTAAAAAACGAAAGGGTCGGTTTGTTAGGTTCAGGTTCAGGCAGCAGAGGCCGCTTGGAGAAGATATTTTTATATTGACCTATCTTACTTATTGGTTTTAAAATAGAAACAAAAAATGAAAAAGGGATATTGTTTTTTTTCATGGCAAGATAATCACGCCGATTTGCCCTAAGCCGTTTTTTCAAACTACTGTTACTTGCACCACCGGTACGCATTTTAATGACTAATTGTTCTAAATACGTAGCTGATATCCTATATTTATACAGGTATCTAGCCATAAACTCATAATCTGCGGCGGTATAATAATGATTTTCATACGATCCATATTTTTCTATTAGGGAACGCTTCATATAAAACGTCGGATGCGCAGGCATCCATCCAAAATTGAATCGGTATCTTTTATATGCAACCCCCTTCCACAAACGAAAAACTCTATCTGTATTAGATGGTTTTACATATACCAAATCACCGTAAACTGAATCCGTATTCTCCTTCTCAAAACATTCTACAATATTTCCTATGACACTATTTGAAGCAAATATATCATCACTGTTAAGAATTCCAATAATATCGCCGGTAGCCATTGCAATTCCTTTATTAATTGCATCATACATACCGCGATCTGTTTCAGAAATCCATTTAGAGAGAGAATTTTGATTGGCTTTAATGATTTGTAAAGTTCAATCAATAGATTTTCCATCCACTATGATATGCTCAATATCCAAATAATCCTGATTCCGTACCGATTGTATGCAATCGGATAAGTATTTTTCGGAATTTAATGTAACGGTTATTATGGATACTTTCATAAATGTCGGGATAAAGAAAAGACTTTTATTTGGGTTCGCATACTTTTTTTTATACAAAGTGCGAATTGCCATTATCCAAAACCAGGTGTCATTATTCCTAATCTAACCTAAACATTACTGACACAGCTTTTCAGGAATATTATTATTCTGCTTAAATCAAAGATAAATCTAAGAATGATTCTTCATATATTAAAAACAGTTTTAAATCTCTAATCCGAATATAGAATAATAAAAAATCAGGTTTCATCAGCGCTTATTGTCTACAAAAAGCTCAGGACACTTCAGGTCTAAAGTTGTCATCAATTTTAATCTTGAAAAGAAAAATCAACCCTTTTCAGAAGTGAAACAGGACTTATCTGATCATCCGATCTTTCACTTTCTGAGCGGGATTTCCCTGGTAAATACTGTAGGGAAGAAGAGTGCCGGTTGCTACCGATGATACAGAAAGAACAGAATGACTTCTGCAGGAAACCCCGCCACAAACGACTGCTCCGGCACCAATCCATACGCCATCCTCAAGTGAAATTGGCTCAGCCATCAACTCAAAAGAAGGAGTGGAAAAATTATGATTGCCACATAATAAAATTGCTCCTTGCGAGAGGCAAACATGATTTCCAATCGTCACCTTAGCCAAATTATCGATCCAGACTTTTTCTCCGATCCATACATGATCGCCAATGATCAAAAACCAGGGATACTTAATATTCACACCTGGTTTTATGAAAACTCCCTTTCCTACCCGTGCACCAAATAATCTTAAAAAGCTTCGCTTTAATCCATAAAATGGAAACCAGGCAGATTTAAAAATAATTTCATTTACGGGATACCAACAGACTCTTTTCAACCAGCTTCCCGGATCATACCAGGCATTATTATATGTTGAAAGATCAGTTGTCATTTTGCGTTTCGGGTTTCAGTTGTTGTAAAGGTTTCTTCCCCGTTTTATCATACCACCAAATCATTATAAAAATGAGCAGGTAGGCAAAAATATTAAACCAGGTATGATGGTCCCAGCCCAACGGCATTGGCCACCCTTTATTAATTGCCAGTAGAAACAAGGTAATCCGGATTACATTAATTAGCCAAAGTGCTAAAACCCCTAATACAATCCAGGTAAATTTTCTCCAAAACTTCCCGGTATTAGCTGCTACAAAAGCAATCCAGAAACTATATACCCCATAACCCACGCAATCCATCGCAATGAATACTCCCCGACCCTCTGCAATCCGAATGATAAAATCAGGTACTTTGTAAGTAGAAATTCCAAAAACAGACAGAATAAATGCCGTTCCTCCCATAAGAGAAAACTTAATCCATTTTACATAATCAAGGTATTTTTCTACGAACGGACTGTACAGATTTCCCGGCGCAGCAATGCCAATCATAGCAATCGTTCCATAATACAGCAAACAAAAAATCCCAACGAATTTAAGCAGGTAGATAACAGTCGGAGTGAGTAGTTTTTGTTTCAAGATTAATAGAATCTTTAGTAATGGAATGCAATTTAGGAAGAAAAAACAGAACAGAGGAATTACCCGGATAAACAACCATTTCGCAAAATGACATAACGAGTTCTATGTTATACACCTCTTGTTTCTATTTCCGCTAAACCACCTTGTTAATAGATTTGATACTCTTCCAAATAAAAAATAACGAACCTGTCCCCAAGGTGTTTCAATTAATAAAAGAACATCTTTTCATAGTCACTTTGCATTTGTTCTTTATTGATGGCATTGCAAGCGTATGCCAACGCATTTTTCCGCCATGGGTCAAACTCCTCCTCCGCCATACCGGCAAAATGTTGAATCGCTTTAGAAATGGAGGAAACATCATCCACATCTACATTCATTCCGGCTTGAGAAGTTTCCAGATTTATCCAGGGAGTATGATTACTGGTGATCAATGGAAGACCGGCAGACAGCGCCTCATACATGGCATGCCCGAAGTTTTCGCTTTTGCTGGGAAGAATAAAAACATCCGCCTGCTGCAACGCACTCTTAACCTCGGATGGCTCGATTTCTTTGTGCATAAACACAGAAATATTCTTTGGTAGAGATTTGATCTGCAACAAACATTCATCGCGGTAATTCTCATCTTTAACCGGTCCGTAAATATCATACTGAACCGTTGCTTCTACATGTTCTAATGCCTGCAGCACCAATAAAATATTTTTCATCGGGCTGATAATCGCGATGCTTACCAGCTTTACAAAGCCCGCTTCTTTTATTTCTCCGGGTAATAAACCAATAAATCCAGGATAATTTCCGGCAAGAAAAATCTCCGCAGGTTTTCCAAACAGAGAAATAATATGCTTTTTCTCCTCCTAATCGGTGGCATGAAAAAGCACCTTATGTGGGTATTCCAATAATTTAAATATCTGTAGAAAAATCCGCTTCTTCCATTTCTTCTCCGATAGAGCCCCCGGATGCAACATACCCCGGGTGGATAAGATTTTTCTGGGAACCTTACAAAACATCAATGGCACAATATTAAAATGCCATGAAAACACTCCGACAATAAACAACACATCCGGCTTTATTTTCTCTGCCTGTTTCACCAAGTTATCACTGATTTTTTCGGGTCCGGCATACCACACTTTTGTGTGCGGATTATAATCAACCCAATCATTCACGAGAACATTTTCCAGAGCCGCTCCGTTCAAATCTGTGTCGCTGCAAAAAATATAATATTGGACTCCTTCATCAAATTCTTTCACCAGATTAGCTATAGATCGTATAGGACCACCTGCACGGAAAGCCGGTAAAAACCAGGGAATTGTGATAAAGACTTTTTTTAGAGAGGATTGTGGCATTCGGCTTTAGAGTTCAGAGTTCAAAATTTGGATTTTGAAGTTCGGATTTTGAAGTTGGGAATTCTGCGAAAATATTGGAGAACTTTGAATTTTAAGATCTAAACTACTATTTTTTTAAATATCCATCATCATTTAACACGAAGACCTCAATGGGCAGGTTGTCTGTGGCATCGGAATAAATTCCGATGCGCCAAAATGGATCGTCCTATGGCACTCATGGCCGCAAATAGGTTTACTAAAGGTGAAGTATATGATTCCGATTCAGGTAACCATATAAACACTTGACCAGGCAGCAACTTCTTCAAAGCCTCATATTGGCTGAATTCTTGTGCAATTAATTAATTGACATAGAAAAAATCTGTAACTCTTTCACCGGAATTTTTTGATTGTCAAAATTAAAATAACAAACTCTTTTTAACCTATCAATTGCACAATATGAAAGTTGTTAATCCATATTTAAATTTTGATGGAAATGCAGAGGAAGCATTTCAATTTTATAAAGAAGTATTTGGTGGAGAATTCTCCATGGTCAGCCGGATGAAAGATGTGCCTGACATGCCTATTCCGGAAGGAACTGAAGATAAAATCATGCATATAGCTCTGCCTTTAAACAGCGGACAGATTTTGATGGCAAGCGATAATTGCAACTCAGGTTCGTTTAAAAAAGGGAATGATTCTTTCATTTCTATTCATGCAGAAAGCGTGGAAGAAGGACAAAAACTTTACGAGGCCCTCGCAGCCGGCGGAAAAGCAAATCATCCATTTAAGAAAGAGTTCTGGGGCGCTTGGCATGGGAATCTCGAGGATAAGTTTGGAGTGCAATGGATGGTGAATTATGAAGAATAGTCCGGTTTAAATTTCATTCATTATCCCGATTCTTCCTTTTGAAAAATCGCATTTTCAAGCAACCACTATTTTCAAATCAAACAATCAAGAAGAGAGATGATGGGAAACATCACTATAGAAACTAGGGTTCATGCTTCCATAGAAAAGGTTTGGAAATTTCGGACCTCACCCGAGCATATCATCCATTGGAATCATGCTTCTGAAGAATGGCATGCTCCTCGTGAGGAAAATGATCTTCGTATAGGAGAAACATTTTCTTTCACGATGGAGGCTAAAAACGGAAGTGAGGGATTTGATTTCACCGGAACCTATGACGATATAAAGGAAAATAAAACCATTTCCTATACAATCAGTGATGGGAAAAAAGTTAGCATCAATTTTTCGGAAGATAGCGATCAAACGAAAATTACTGAAACATTTGAAGCAGAAAAAAGCCATCCTGTTGATATGCAAAAAGCCGGGTGGCAGGCTATAATGGATGATTTTAAGAAATACACAGAAACAAAATAAACTCTCTTATATGTCTACAGAACAAAAAATCACCTATTGTTTATGGTTTAATAAAAAAGCGGAGGATATAGCTACATTTTATACAAGCATCTTTAAAAACTCCACATTGAATACCGTTCAACGCAATCCCATTGACACACCCTCCGGAGACAAAGGAACCGTTCTGACTGCCAATTTCACCATCGAAGGAAATCATTTTATGGCACTGAATGGCGGACCTGACTTTAAATTGCATAACTCTGTTTCTTTCTTCCTGCATTCCGATTCACCGGATGAAATCGATGAGTTATGGCAAAAATTTGCTGATGGCGGAAATGTGTTTATGCCCTTGGATAAATATCCATTCTCTGATAAATATGGATGGATTCAGGATAAATTTGGTCTTTCCTGGCAACTGATGCTCAATAATCCGGAATTTGAAAAACGTCCACGACTAATGCCTTCCTTATTATTTGAAGAGAAACTTTATGGAAAAGCGGAAGAAGCAATTCATTTTTACTTATCCATCTTTGATGATTCAAAAATCGGTATGATGGAAAAATACCCTGCGGGCATGGAGCCGGATCAGGAGGGAAAAATCATGTATGGCGATTTCATGCTGGCAAATCAATGGTTTGCAATTATGGAAAGCGCCCACGATCACTCATTCGAATTTAATGAAGCATTTTCTTTTGTAGTGCATTGCGATACGCAGGAAGAGGTAGATCACTTTTGGTATAAACTTTCCAATGGTGGTAAGGAATTACAATGTGGCTGGCTGAAAGACAAATACGGGGTAACCTGGCAAATTATTCCTAAAATTATGATTCAATTGTTTGAAAATGCCGATAGGGAAAAAGCCAAACGTGCAATGAAGGCCATGATGACCATGGTGAAGCTGGATATTAAGAAGTTGGAGGAAGCGGCGGGGTAGTTTTTTTTAGTTGGAAGTTTGGAGTTCGGTGACTTGTGTTTTAGGGGTAGGGCATTTGGTTTTTTAGAATAGGGCTGCACTCTATTTTGGGATATGTCGTTATTTCAGAGCTGAGATTACACACCCTAAAATTGAATAGGGCTGCACCCTATTTTGAGATATTACGCCCTTTCAGGGCTGGGATTACACACCCAAAATTGAATAGGGCTGCACCCTATTTTGGGAATTTACGCCCTTTCAGGGCTGGGATTACACACCACAATAAATAAACAATTCAACCATTTAACCATTCAACAATTACCAATAATTAAATAATGAAATAATTGAACAGCCCAACCATCTATTAATTCATCAACTTACCAATTGAAAAGGGCTGCACCCTATATTGGTATATTACACCCTTTCAGGGCTGGGAATACACACCACAATATATAAACAATTCAACCATTTAACCATTCAACAATTACCAATAATTAAATAATTAATTAATTGAATACCCCAACCATCCATCAATTCAACAACTCCCCCACCCTCCTTTTTACATCTCCGTTTTCAATAAAAGGATAGATATTTTTTCCCGGACAGGTTGTGGAAGCTGTTTGATCCCGATGGCCGGAAATGGTTTCTGGAGAAATGTTATATTTCGTACACATTTTTGCGATGAACCTGGACAATATATCCAGCAGATTTTCATTCAATTCCTGTTGCTCATAATTGCCTAAAAAACTTATTAGCAAATGGCCGGAAGGATCATAATTTGTGGCAGTCTCGCCAACGGTGAGGGGATTTCTTCCTTCATAGATCGTTCCATCAGGAGCAATTAAATAATGATAGGGAATATCCGTCCAATTTCGATCTTTTCCCATACTCCACGTTTGTACATTTTTCAATCTTTGTGCTGCATCATCCGAGGAACTTAATACTCTACCACCTTCATGATGAATTGTTATTTGGGTAGGAATGTGCTGTTTAAAGGGTCTTGCTTCTGCCGAATTCCAACCTTTGCGGGGAATTATGGCCAACACATTTGGTTTCACTTCTGTTCTTTCACTTTCATTAGAAGATCGGCTAACAGCAGTAACCACTACGGATGTAAGTTTGTTCTTTCCATTATGGGGTGCGAGATTCAGCCATCTTGATTCCCTATTTAAAATCCGGTAATCTTTTGTTGATCCATATTGATAATAGACTACCCAACGAAAGATGTCATTTTCATTTTTATGACTCCATTTGACGGTTACTGAATCACCCTGCTGATCTGTTGTAACAGAGGGAGCTTCAGGTAACTGATTATCCAGCCATGGGGAAGAGGGAACGAGGGCATTCGTAGCATAAGGTCCCTCAAGGAGCATTTTCGCCATGTTTGGATTTTTGGTCACGGAGGATAAACTCCAATGGATTACCCCGGGACTTTCGGGCAGCATGCCGCGTGAGATCATGATTTGATTGAAGGTTTCCGTTGTAGTACGGGCAGATGTATCACGCCCCACATTGATGCCCGGCCATAAATGGCGTTTGAACGTATTTTCACCAGACCACCATCCTAATAAAACCGGAAAGCTTTGCTTCTGCCTACTAACAGGCCAGTATAATTGCGGAGAGAAATAATCGATCCAACCTTTGTTCAGCCATAGTTTTGCATCGGCATAAAGCTGATCATATTGATCCATTCCTTCGATGGATTTTGGATGTCCCGGACGCCAGATACCAAAAGGACTTAGGCCGAATTTTACATGTTTCTTTTCCTTTTTTATTTCTTCATAAAGTCGCTTGATAAAAGTATTAACACTCTCACGGCGCCAATCACCTATGGATAATTTACCGCCATTAGCCAGATATTGTTTGCGGCTGGCAGTATCCGGAAAATCTTCTCCATTATTGTAGGATAGATAAGGATAAAAATAATCATCAAAATGCACCCCGTCGATATCATATCGCTTCACAATATCCATCACTACTTTCACCCCATGATCCTGCGTTTCCTTCATAGACGGATCAAACCACCAATATCCTTCTTTGAGATAAACCATTAATTCAGGCTTTGTTTTCACCAGGGAGCTTTCTGATACGGGACCGCCGGTAATGTGATGCGACCGGTACGGATTCAGCCAAACGTGTAATTCCAAGCCGCGGTCATGAGCTTCTTTCACCCAAAACGCGAGCGGATCATAATAAGGTACAGGAGCTTTACCTTGCTCTCCGGTGAGATAGTAAGACCAGGGTTCCAGACTGCTTTCGTATAATGCATCTGCCTGTGGCCGCACCTGAAAAACAACCGCATTGTAGTTATGACCTTTTAAAAAGTCCAGCAATTCGATGGCTTCTTTTTGCTGCTCGGCTGTTGAAAGTCCGGGCTTGCTTGGCCAATTAATATTTGCTACTGTTGCTACCCAGGCCGCCCGAAATTCACGGTCTGCGCCAGACGGAGCTTTGCCGGTTTCATGGCTTACTGATTTGGAAGAAGAACAGGCACCAACAAAAATAATTAAAAATAACGCTGCAGTGTAGACGATAATTCGTTTGGTCATGGGGTTGATTTTATAAGGTTGGAAAAATACAAAATAATATTTGTCTTTTAGGTGTTTGGATTATGAGGATTGGGCTTTACTTTTCGAGGCTTGAACGGGAATGAATGATGGTGTTACAAAATTGATCGTGCCTATGGCGCTTGTGGGCGCAAACTGCTTTAGTATTGGATAGGGTTATTATTGGGAATGTGTGAAAAAAATGCACGAGTAACGATAAAAAAGAACCGATGGTTTTTCAAAAAAATGTAGGAGGTTGAACTTATTTGGCAGTGCTTTAGATAAAAGCGATTGACAAAAACAAGTAAAACTTATTGTAGTAAGACCTATAAGGTTTCAAAAACCTTATAGGTCTACTAAGTGCGGTCCTAACTGCCT
>JBDSBN010000120.1:0-3495 GCA_039921585.1 Ginsengibacter sp.
TAATCAGAAAGACGGATGGAATTTGCCTTTGCTCTCCTTTGGATGAAGGAATATTTGTTTCCTTTCCATTTATCAGCATACAGGTACTTCCGCCACCATCTAAATTAAGAGCTTCTACACAGCCAATATTTTTCATCACTTTTGCCAACTGAGTCAATGATAATCCTGCGGCATTTTCAGCCCGGCCCTCACATACAAATACAACAAGTTTATTATCCGCCGTGTAGCCCATAGCGGTGCGGGGATGAAGATCATCAATCGCTTTACCGGCAAATTTCATTTCTTCATTGTTGGTTATTTTAACCTCTCCGTTCTGAACTAAAACTGGTCCGCCGCCGACCGCTGTTCGTACTTTCCATTTTGTAAAAGCAGGTGCGGAGGAATTTCTGTTTCGGGAATCATTTCCTGCTGCTAAATCAGCAGATCTTTTTATGTACTTTAATCCAGGTTTTGCAATTGAGTCGCGTAAAAAGGGAACAGGCATTTGAGAAGCATATAAAAATCTTTTGGAAGAATCTGAAAAAGTCCAGGCCACATCTGCTTTCCGCTTCTTAGATATCCCTATCGCTCCCAAAAATGGATGAGCGTATGTAAGTGTATCTTTTCCTCTACCTGCATTACTGTGCTGATTATAACTCAAAATCTCCCCATCTTTTACGACAACATTCAAATTTTGATGTGTATTAAATGTGAAAAATGAGGTATTTACAACCAGTAAGGGTTGATCGTTTTTCTCATAAAAGGCCGATGGAGTTAATCTTCTACTTGTCGTCGTATCGCTTGTGAATATCAAATCCCTATCCTTTAAATCCGCAATAGCATAATACATCACGTTCGGTTTACCATCGACAGAATCAATCGATTTAAACACCTTAAAAGATGCTGGCAAAGGCTGATAAAGAGAATCGATATTCACCCAACCCTTTTGAGAATGGGCGGAATAAATGCCTAAGAAAAAATACAAAACAAAAAGAATATGCTTCATTATATCAATTAATTAAAAAAATAAAATCTCCATTAAGATTACTGACCACTTCGCACCTCAATTGTACTTATCAATGAATAAACTCCCCCACCCACCTATCATAAATGGTGGAAATAAAAGTGATTTCATTTCAATAAAATTTTGTTTAAATAGATCTTTCAGCACATCATAATTTGAAGTAAAAACATGCAGCAAATAAATGTATGAATCTCTAAAAGCAGTTATCTGCAAAGAGGATATGGCATACATTTATTGTACCTGACGTTATTATAGTCAACTTTAATTACTTCAAAAACCCTGATTAACTTCTTATGGATTTTAGATGAAATGACAGAACAGTTATTTTGATTCAGAAATGAAATAGGTGAAAACGTTCCTTAATTATTCTGATTTTCTTCCAGCCATTTCTCTCTTCCATAACCGGGAATCACGTGCTTTTCGCTATGATAAGACGATCGTACCAAAGGGCCGCTTTCTACGTAATCCAATCCGATTTCATATCCAATCTGACGATATTCTTCAAACTCATCCGGATGAACAAAACGTTGAACTTTCAAATGCTTAGGTGTTGGTTGTAAATATTGTCCGATGGTAATTACATCCACATGGCTCTCCTTCAGATCGCGCATTGTTTGAATGACTTCTTCTTTCTCTTCACCCAATCCAAGCATGATTCCGCTTTTAGTACGCATGCCGCCTTTTTTAAGGATACGCAACGTTTCCATGCTTCTCCAATATTTAGCCTGTATTCTTACGGAGCGAGTTAATCGTTCTACAGTTTCAATATTATGACTTACTACATCCGGAGCAGCATCTATAATCCGTTGGATATTTTCCTCTTCTACTTTAAAATCAGGAATTAATGTTTCAAGCGTTGTATCCGGGTTTAAGGCTCTCACCGCTCTGATGGTATTCTGCCAAATAATAGATCCGCCATCTTTTAATTCATCTCTGTCCACAGAAGTAATAACAGCATGTTTTACTTTCATCAGGTTGATTGCTTCAGCTACTCTTTGTGGCTCATCCCAATCAACAGCTAATGGTCTTCCGGTGGAAACAGCACAAAATCCGCAACTCCGGGTACATATATTCCCCAAGATCATAAAGGTTGCGGTGCCTGCTCCCCAACATTCGCCAATATTCGGGCAATTTCCGCTCTCACATATCGTATGCAATTTGTGGGTATCTACTAAGCTTCTTACATGTTTATATTCTTCTCCGATTGGCAGTCTTACGCGCAGCCAGGATGGTTTCTTTGGTTTGGCTTCAGGAGCCACCAGTTGTTCACTCATGTATATTAATTTTAAAAGGATTCATAAGGGGATAGGACTCTATTTTCTTTTTCCAAAAATCAACGAAAAATAAGCTCCGTAAAAAAACTTCTTTTCTTCATTATAGGCCATTTGTGGAATTTTCTTCGTGTAGTATTCACCATTAATTCCTACTTCTATGGCAGAAACGATTTCATTAAAAATTCCATAATCGAATCTTAGCGCTGCTTTCGCATACACTCCGGGTGTTACAATCATTTCGTTCCAACCTTTACTTAAGGAAGGCCCGCCAAAAATATTAGATCCTAAAAAATCAAGACTATCAGGAGAGTTATATTTTATATAATCTAAAGCGTTCCCCCGGCTAACCTGAACATAATAAGGTCTCAATAATGCAAGGGATGCTCCTCCTCCAATATTACCGGTTACACCAACTCCATTTTTATTGCTTTTATTTCCTAGCAATATTTGTTGCTGCACACCTAGTTTCACCGGATAAAAGCTATTGATCTTTCCGTAAACGTAAGGAATGCTTTGAGAATACATACTGCCAATTTTTTCTTCTTTGACATGTTTTCGTTCGCTGATATCTAATTGAAACAACAAGGCTCTTTTTACTGAACTCGCTCTCCCAATTTCAAAGAAGGCTCCATAGCCGTCAGTTGTCAGTTTCAACCCAACAGCAATACTTTTTTGGTGGGTGATGACTCCCTCTTCTTCCAACCTGACCATTTCATTTATTTGCGCTCTCTTCTCTTCTTGTCGGTCTTTCTTCTTACTTTGCGCAAAAGAATGAAAAGAAAAGACCATTAACATGACTATCAATAGGGTTTTTTGCATCACTTTAGATTAAGATTAATGCTGTAAATTTATACAAAAAATAGACAATGACTGCTTCAATAATTTATAAAGGAAATTTGCGCTGCGAAGCGGTGCATATACAGAGCAATTCTCAAATCGAGTCGGATGCTCCAACCGACAACCGCGGAAACGGTGAAAGGTTCTCTCCAACTGATTTACTGTGTGTTTCACTTGCTACCTGTATGCTTACAACGATGGGTATTAAAGCAAATGATATGGAAGTGGATATATCCAATGCAAAAGCAGAAGTAACCAAACATATGGCCAGTGACCCGCGTCGGGTTGCAAAAATTGAAGTCACAGTTTCCGTTCCGGGAAATTATTCTGATAAGGATAAAACGATTTTGGAAAGAACCGGAAATAATTGCCCGGTGGTAA
>JBDSBN010000121.1:0-2998 GCA_039921585.1 Ginsengibacter sp.
CGATGATAGAATTATCCATGTTGATGATGTATTGAAAACCTTGCAAAACCTGGCAAAATTTCACCGCCAGCAATTTCAAATCCCATTTATAGCTATTACAGGAAGTAATGGAAAAACTACCACGAAGGAATTGATTCATGCGGTCCTTTCCACCAGCTACAAAACCTACACGACAACCGGGAATTTAAATAACCATATTGGTGTTCCTCTCACTATTTTAAAAATTAAGGCAGATGCAGAAATGGCTGTAATAGAAATGGGCGCCAATCATCAACACGAGATTGAAAGCTACTGCCTATATACACTTCCTACTCATGGTCTGATTACAAATATCGGGAAAGCACATCTTGAGGGATTTGGAGGTTTGGAGGGAGTAAAAAAAGGGAAGGGAGAACTCTTCAGATACCTTGGAGAAACAAATGGCACAGCCTTCGTTTATTCAGAAGATCCAATCGTAAATGAATTATCACACCAGGTAAAAAACAGAGTATTCTATGGCAATGTAAACGAACTACCTACCGTAAATGTAATATCAAGTGATCCATATATTGGTATAGAGCTTCAGGGAGAAAATGCGGTAGAAATCCAAACAAATCTGGTGGGAAGTTATAATCTTCCCAACCTGCTCACTGCTATTTGTGTTGCCAGATATTTTAAGGTGAGTGATCAGAATATTAAAAAAGCAATGGAGGATTACTTTCCTTCAAACAGTCGGTCTCAATTGATCGAATTAAATGGAAATAAAATTATCCTGGATGCCTATAATGCCAATCCCGGAAGTATGAAAGTAGCTATTGAAAATTTTGCATCGATGAAGGGTGAGAAGAAAATCCTTTTTCTCGGAGACATGAAAGAACTGGGAAATGACAGTAAATCAGAGCATCAACGAATCGTAGATCTGCTCAATCAATTCAACTGGTCAGAGGTGATTCTTGTTGGGAAAAACTTTGGTGAGATTCCTTCAAACTTTAAGCACTTTGAAACTTCTACGCAAGCGAAGGATTGGTTTAAAAAGGAACCTATTAAGGATGCTCTTATTTTAGTCAAAGGATCACGAAGCATGGAAATGGAAAAGGTTATTGGGGATTAGGAGTTCAGAATATGTAAAAGCCTAAAATGCTTTTGGCTCAAGGCACAAAAGCTTTTAGCGTAAGGGTTATAGCTCCATGTTATTTAGTTGGAGGAAGAAGTACTGCATCAATCACATGCACCACTCCATTTGCAGCAGGAATAGAAGCGATGATCGTTGCTTTTCCATTGATCATAACTTTTCCGTCTTTAACGCTCATAGTAACATTGTTCCCATTTACCTGACCGATCTCCTGTCCATCAGTAAAGCTTTCTGCATTGTACACACCCACAATTACATGGTATTGTAGAATATCTACCAAATCATCTTTACTTGCAGGCTTTAATAAATTAGCAACGGTGCCAGCCGGTAATAGATCAAAAGCCGCATTGGTAGGTGCAAAAACCGTGAAGGGGCCGGCATTGCTTAAAGCATCTACCAGTTCAGCGGCTTGCACTGCTTTTACCAATGTAGTATGATCAGGACTACTGATTGCCACCTGAACGACGTTTCGGTCGGAATCTTCGTCCTGTACGCCTGATTGTCCTTTCATATCTGTTGATGCAGTTTCAGCAGAATTGTTCGCATCTGTTTCTGTTGCCGTATTACAACTTATAAAAAAACAAGCCGTGGCAATCAATAATAGGTTGAAAATCTTTTTCATTTTGAGTATATTTTATTTAAGAATGAAAGTATAACAGGAGGTTTTTCTTTTACATGATTACCAAAGTATATGAACATGATTTAAGTCATATGTTTAGAACAAAACAGATATCCTGCAATTCAGAAATCAGGTCTAACAATTTTTATTTAAGCTCTTTTTTGCACCGCAGAATCAATCTATATTTTATTGAAAAGTGGGAAATTCAAAAAGAATTTTTCAATAAAACGCTGGATATCTCCATCCGTTAATCCATTATTCATCATAATAGAAATAAAATAAAGCCTACTTTTAGAATAGCTCATTAATAGAAGTCGTCGGAAAATAACTTTTTTCAGAAAAAGCCTGTACAATGAAAAAGCTTTTCTATCTTATTATATCTGTCTTCATTTTTTCTTCTTTTTTTCAGCAAATGCTGCTGATCCGTTTTTTATTCAACATTATGATAACCGGAACGGCCTCTCCAACTCATCCATCAATAAGCTTTTCAGAGATAGCGATGACATGTTATGGATTGCTACCTGGGATGGATTAAATATGTATGATGGAAGCAATTTTCATGTATTTAATTATAGTAAGGAAAAAGATTCCAAAAGTATTGGCAGCAATGTGATTCAAAATATCACCGAGGATAAAAGCGGCAATATATGGATCACAACGATTGAAGGAATTTCTAAATATGCTAAAAGCTCCGGTAAATTCACCAATTACTTTTACGATTTGCACCATACAGGAAAAGTGAGTGAACAGGAATATGCGATTGCTGTAGATACCGCCGGCACGGTGTTTTGCCTCAGTCAGAAAAAAGGGCTTAGTTATTATGATCCCAAAACAGATCGTTTTAACGCAACTAATCTGCCCTTGCAAAAATCAAGGATTACAAAACTAACCTTCGATGCCAATAATTATTTATGGATCCTAAACGCGAACGGTCAACTGGATAAATTCAGGGGTAAAAAAGATAAACTGGACCTATTATACACGTTTGGGAAAGAAGAATTCATTAATGACATATTCCTCGTAAACGCTCAATTGTTTTTTACCACAAAAGACAACAAGCTTTTTTCTGCTTATGAAAAATCAGGTGCACCAAGAGAATTATTGTACATGCCGAATCCGTTAAGTCATATCATTTTTTATAAAGAAAGATATTTTTTGGCCTGGGCCTGTAAAGGTTATGGAATATATGAAAGCGACTTCACCCCCTCCCGTTTCCTGCAAACAGAATCGAAACAGATTCAGGATCTTAAAATCACTTCCTGGGAATT
>JBDSBN010000122.1:0-15026 GCA_039921585.1 Ginsengibacter sp.
AATTTTGCAGGCAGCGGAAACTCTGCAGTCCTTTTTGGATTATATGATCAAAATAGAAAAAATAATTTTGGTTTTGGAGGAGAATATATCCGCCGAAATATCGGAGGAAGTTTTGTCGATGGAAAAATCGGCTATCAAAATTTTCATAAATCCAAACCAGGTTTTAAAAACGAGAACAATTACTACCTTAATCTGTCCAAACCCTTAGTAAACCGCTATATGAACTGGACTTATGAATGGAACAGTTCCTTTAGTTCTACCCGAAACTTGTATGTAAGCGACTCGCTGTATAAATCTGATTTCCGTTTCAGCTATGCAGGATTTGATGCCTGGGCCGGTCACAACTTCGATTCAAGATTATTTACTGAAGAGGAAGAAAAGCATGAATTAAGGAGACTTGTTGGTATGCGTTTTATTCATAATCAATATTTTAAAAAGCCGGGTATTTACCAAAAGGAAAGTAATTGGCGATACGCCGACCTTTTTGCGATACTGGGAACCGCCACCTTGTACCGGCAGAACTTTTATAAGATGCGATATATCTATGGATTTGGAAGAAATGAGGATATCCCGGAAGGACTTATGATGAGTATGACTTCAGGATTTACAATCAAGGAAAACAAATCCCGCCCGTTTTTAGGATTTAATTACGAACGTTACCGATTTAATAAAAGAAATAATTATATCGGCTATACAATTCGTGCGGAAGGATTTCTATTTAAGAAATCGATTGAGGATATCAATCTACTTTTATCTGTCAATTATTTCGATAATTTAAAACCGATGGGCTCCCGTTGGAAACAACGTTTTTTTCTTAATCTGGATGTTGCTCAGCAGATAAATACTGATTTAAATGAACCTCTTTTAATCCGCAGCAAATTTGGATTACCGGAATTCAGAAATGGAGATATTGGTGGTTCCATGCGATCTACAGCAAAGATCGAATCTGTATTTTTTAGTCCCTGGTCGGTCATAGCATTTCGGTTTGCCCCATTTATTTTTAGCAATGTGAGTGTTTTTACACCTTATAAACATACCACAAAAATTTACCCTTCGGTGGGCGGAGGTATCCGAACCCGAAACGAAAGTCTGGTCTTTGGAACAATTGAATTAAAAGGTTATTATTTTCCAAAAAAGAATTTTTTTAATGAGCATTTTAACCTGGACATCTCTACCAATGTGATTTTTAAATACAATAAACAGTTCTTAAAAAAACCAAACTTTATTGAAATTAATTAGTCTCTGATCAATCTTAAAAAAGAATAAAGAATTCTTGTTTTGCAAAGAAATGATTGAAGAACAAGATCGATCTTATATATTCATACTCTTTTACGAATCCTGGTTAAATTGGGAAACTTACAGACGGAACATGAAGTTATAAATAAACTATAAAAAAAAGACATGCCTAAAAAACAAACATTATTGTTTCTATCTTTTTTGATATTCTTAACAGCCTGCCCTAAAGAACCGATCTGGTATAATATATTCGTAATAAATACCACTCAATCCAATCATCTGAAAATTTTTATAAATCCCGAAAATCCGGGCGACTCTTTGCTTCCATTGGATAAGAAAATTTTTGATACAGGATTAAAAAATTTTAATGCTGAGCATTCTACTTCGTTCAGAATCTGCATGCACAAAATAAGAGGAATAAGGGACTGCATTGAAAGCCAGCCGGGGCAAAAAATTTTTCTCTTTGTCTTTGATGCAGATACCCTGGCAACTTATGATTACTCTATAATCAGAGAAGAGAAAAGGTATAAGGAGAGGGTAGAAATACCGTACACAATGGCGACGAACAGGAGTGATTTGAGAATTGAATACCCTTAATGTTTATGAAGCCGGAGAGGATAGAGTGAAAATGCATGTAGGACCATTTGTTTCCCAATAAGTATCTGCCAGAAAATCGGGGCTGAAGAGAATAAAATAAGTGATCGTTGACTTCGTATAAAGCCAAACGAATGCCCAAATTTGCTTTAATGTTTTTCTTAGGATAAAATGTAGAATCACTCTTTGGAATATGTGTATTGATTCCTATCTTACAGGTCATATAAAAGCTGTCAATAACAGCTATTCATTAGATATAATAAAAATCAAAGCATGAATTACAGCAGCGGCTTTTCCAACATCCACCCAATATTGCTTAAACATCTTATTGATCTTTCTCCGGAAGAAATGCTGACAATTAATTCCAGAATTAAAGATTACAGTGACGAAGAAATTACCCGGTTTTGCTTCATCTATCGTTCAAAAAGAAAAGATCCACAATTGATTTTGATTCTATCTCTCCTGGGTTTATTTGGTGTGGCTGGTATTCATCGGTTTATACTCGGCCATATAGCTATGGGTATAGTGTATTTTTTAACCATCGGTCTTTGCTGGATCGGTACCATCGTCGATGCAGTAAATTATAAAAATCTCGCATTGGAATACAACAGCAAAATGATCGCTGAAACAATAGTCACATTGAATATGTACCGTTAATTTAATTTTCTTTCTCTCAGAAAAGTAATTTGTTGTGCAAGGTAAGTGCTGCCGGTTTTTTTGCAGGATAAACTTTTTCTGTTAAGCTCATCATATTTGTTTTGAAATCGGGGAATCACCTATTTTTGCACCGCAAATTTCTTGTATATTCTAGCCTACTCCCAAAAAACAAATATGCCCCGGTTTAATACTTTTATTTATCTATTTTTTTTCTCCCTTATTACCTTATTATTCTCCTGTAACAACAGGCATAATACGTCATTAGGGACCAATCAAAAGGCTTGGTATAAAACCTTCACCGGAAAAATCGGAGAGAAAGAGATGGTACTTCATTTGAGCAAGGCGGATAATTATAGTGGCTATTTGTATGATAAAGAAACACAATTTCCAATACAGGTATTTTCAGATCCAACAATGAGTGTGATAGATGACAGTATATATCTTAATGGCGGAAGTCCCATGCTGGCTTTTAACCTGACAGGTATTATTGACACAGATATCACCGGTGAAGTGATTATGGAAACAAATGGTATCGCGGATAAGCCGGTTTCAGTAACCTTTAGACAAGATCCGGATTTTACAAACTTCGAATTTCTAGTCACAAAAGGAAATGAAAATCTCCCTGCAAAATTAAACAATGAGTCTACTATTGAATATTTTGCAGCCACCTTATGGCCCGCAGAAAAAAGTAATTTATTAGATAGTATAAAGGAACATCTAAAATCCCTGATGAGAATGCCTGCAAAGACAGTAGATGTAATGAAGTGGTTGAATTCAGAAAAGAACAGCCACCTGAAAACATGGCAAACAGAAGGAGAAGATCTTAGTTTGGAAGATGCCAGAATAATGGGAATGTCCTTATCAGAGCAAATTTACAACCGATTGAATGTGATGTATGAAAACGAAGAGTCTATTACCCTTGCGTATTATGAATATGCATATACAGGTGGAGCGCATGGTAATTACGGGACAACTTTGATAAATATTGACAAAAGGACTGGTAAAAAAATCAACCTGTCTGACTTATTAACTACGAAAGAAATCGACGCATTGCCCATTCTTCTGGATCAGGCTGCACGTAAGCAATATGTTATAACAGACAACTCTTCTTTAGAAGAGAACGGATTCTTTGTTAGCGAAATTTTACCCGGAGAAAACTTTTATCTGACTTCAAAAGGAATTGGTTTCTTTTATGGCCCATATGAACTAAAACCTTATTCGGAAGGAGAAATAAATTTATTTGTCCCATTCGAAGCGTTGAAAGGTTTTCAAAAATAACAGGCAGCATTCATGTAAAAAAAAAACAGGCATCTGATCAGACGCCTGTTTTATATATTCTTAAATTATTTTACCATAAATGAAATCTTTTTGGGTCCCCAAAGCATACTTACTTCACCATCCGGACTAACCATAAAAGTGAGTCTTTCTGTGGCTGGATTCACATCTGTAGCGCTGGTATTAAACCGAAGCTGATCATCTACCTCCTTATAATTAAATGCGCCCCATTGCTCCCAGGTTTTATTAAGAATGATGGTTACATCATTCCCGTTCCATAAAGTAAATAACCCGTATTTTCCTGCTGGCAACGTTACGCCCTCAATTGTTACATCCTTATCAGTTTCAAAGGTTGTTGCTTCATTCGCACCGGTACGCCATACTTTTCCATCCATTGGATCGATAGTTTTTCCTATTGTTCTTCCCTTTATAGAAGGCTGACTATAATTAATTGTAATAGTGGCTCCATCATTAATTTGTTGAGTTACTTTAGCTGGAGGACTTGGACGTTTTGATTTATCTTCTGCAGGTTTTTGTGCATAGGCTTGCATAGAAAAGATACCTGATAACAGAGCAATTGAAAGTAGTTTTTTCATTTTTTATTTATTTAGACATTAAAAATTAGAATTGATGCAATTAGATCAACACATATTACCCAAAAATTAATCCAAAATTATGTATTAACAATGGACGTACAGTAATTTTACATATTTGTGATGATGAATATTTAAATTCCTAAAACAATACACATAAGAACCCTTATAATCTATTAACGGTATTCTCCAATCAAAAAGGAACAATAAAGAATACCACAACTACAAAAACAAAGAAAATAGCAGGCTTTCCTATTTAAAAGAACAAATTCCTAAAATGCTCAATCACTTACTCACAAAGGTTTACAGGGACAATTAATTTTAATTTTACAAAATTTTTCATTCTATTTTTGGAGCGGCGACAATTTCATTTATATTTGCAAACATTTTTAAAGGTAGCCTGATTCATTCAGACTGATTTAAAAGGAGATTTTAAACAAATCAATGGCCCCGTAGCTCAGTTGGATAGAGCAACAGCCTTCTAAGCTGTGGGTCACACGTTCGAATCGTGTCGGGGTCACAAAAAAATGCAGTCTGGTACTGCATTTTTTTTTCTCTTCTACTTAAATTTCCCAGGTAATCTTCCTTTTATATTTGGCAAAGCAAAATTCCAGCTCGTGATACTTCAGGTTACCATAGTCCATGGAATATTTATCTATTACATCTAAATTTAGGTAATGTACCGAAAAATGGTTGGTGATTTATTGGTTTAAAAATCTTATTATGCGACGCTGATTTGAAGAGGGAGCAAGCCCTGATGGAGATCAACTTGCCAACAATATGAGTTCCTTCAAATCTATATAGGATGAATCCTTCCTTTTACAAGACAGATGCATTCATAAAAGAAAAGATACTGTTTGAATCGCTTTAAAATCCTGTCTGGTATAAACAGCTTACTTATCCAATTACCGGTAAAAAATTCTCCGCAATCATACAACGTGCACTGCCTCCGCCAATCGTTTCTATTGTAGTAATGGGCAGGGGAATAAGCTTGCAGTAGTTTTCCAGTTTCTCCTTTTGGGAAGCAGATAGAGAATTGAAAGCTGATTGAGAAAGAGCTAACAAACTTGTCCCTTTTGCATTTTTCAAAGCCAGCATATTTCCTGCAAAGGAGCTCATTTGTGCAAAGGAAATATCAATAATCTCCTGACCGTGTTTTTCAAATAAATTTTTGAGCATGTTCTTTTCTTCAGAATCTTTAATGGCTTCCATGCATATGACCACAAATTTTTCACCCAAACACATAAGCACATTCGTATGATATACAAGTACTCCACCTGCATCAACTGCCGTAAAAGATACAGGGGTATATTTTAAAAAAGAACAGGTATTAATAAATAAGCCCTTATCCGTACGGGGTGACAAACAGGCATAGGCGAATTTATTCTTATGATCAAAAATGATACTTCCTGTTCCTTCCAGAAAACGATTTACCTTTTCATAAACTGAAAAATCTGTAACCTCTTTTATGGAATGAGTTTTTCTTAACTGCTCAATTATATCCATTCTTCTTTCAGTGCGCCTGTTGGGGGTACACATGGGATAAAGAATCACTTTTCCGTCGGAATGCATACTTATCCAATTATTCGGGAAAACGGCATCCGGATTATTCGCCTCGGGATCATCTTCAATAACCATTACCTCAACTCCAAATGATTCAAGTTTCGAAACGGAGGCATCAAACTCCTGCCTGACCATTTTTAGTAACTGATCTTTTTCTATTTGTTGATTAGATTGAAATGTATTGGATTCAGCGGTTTGTTCGTTGTATGAAAAGGATGCAGGGCGCACCATCAGGACGGATGCTGTTGTTTGATTCATATATTTTCTATAAAATTCTAAAAATACAAATTCCACCAGAATTTGGAATTTCCTTTCCACAAAAGAAAGGAAATTAGGTGATTTCTAAATTATTATTCAAAATAACATTCGACCGCTCAAGTGCTGCCTCCAAGGTTTTCAAGATATTATCCTGACCAACTGAAAGCTGCAAACCGGACTTTTCCAATTCCAGATTTACTTGTGCAGAATTCACCTCCGATAAAATGATTTTTGTTTGTTTCGTTCGCGATGCCTCATACACTTCTCTTAATGTTTGAATACCTGTAGCATCGATGATGGGTACATGCCGCATCCGGATAATCAGAACTTTGGGATGTTTTTTTATATAGCGCATGGCATCTTTAAATTTATAGGCTGACCCGAAAAACAAAGGCCCAACTATTTCAAAGACCTCCACATCTTTTGGAAGCTGATATTTCCCGTCTACCAGGTCGTATCCAAATTCGCTGTCGGCAATTTCTGTGGCAAATACATTCACATCGCTGGCCAAAATCATCTTGCGCATAAATAAGAAAACGGCTAGTACCATACCTATTTGAATAGCCACTGTCAGGTCGATGAGAACGGTTAATAAAAATGTGATCAGCATCACTGCAATGTCACCTTTAGGTCCCTTTAAAATACTTTTGAAATTTCGCCATTCACTCATGTTGTAAGCAATGATCACCAGTATGCCGGCAAGATTAGCCAGGGGAATATAGGAAGCCCATTTCCCAACAAATAAAAGTATTAATAACAACGTAATCGTATGTACAATCCCTGCTACAGGAGTACGGCAGCCATTCTTCACATTCGTAGCTGTCCGGGCAATAGCACCCGTTGCGGGAATACCTCCAAACAGGGCAGAAAAAATATTTGCAGTTCCCTGAGCTACGAGCTCCATATTCGATTTATGATTTCCCCCGATCATACCATCTGCTACTACCGCAGATAGAAGAGATTCGATGGCACATAACATCGCAATTGTAAAAGCAGGCAGCATCAGACTCTGAATAATTGACCAATTCAAATAGGGTATCACCGGAGATGGAATGGAAGAGGAAATATCTCCAAAACGACTTCCAATCGTTTCTACCGGAATATGAAAAATTTGTACAGCTACTGTTGTCAATAAGATAGTCACAAGGGATCCGGGAATTTTTTGAGTAATTCTGGGCCACCAGAGAATGACTGCCATTGTAAAAACGGCAATGATGACAGAATATCCATTTATATTTCCCAGGTTTAAAATATAAGCACGCCATTTTTCCAGAAAATCTGCGGGTACATCTCCCATCTGCAAACCAAAAAAATCCTTAATCTGAGAAGAGAAAATAATAACAGCAATACCACTTGTAAAGCCAATAATCAGCGAATGAGGAATGTATTTTATAACCGCTCCCAAGCGGGCTATTCCCATAATTATAAGCATCACACCCGCCATGAGCGTTGCGATAATCAATCCATTGACACCATGTGTTTGTACAATACCATATACGATCACTATAAAAGCCCCTGTAGGTCCTCCAATCTGTACCCGGCTGCCTCCTATTGCAGAAATAATAAATCCGGCAACTACGGCCGTTATTAAGCCTTTTTCAGGACTTACACCTGATGCTATGGCAAAAGCAATCGCCAGAGGAAGCGCAACAATTCCCACAATTACTCCGGCCATGACATCTTTCGAAAATTGTTTTCGATTGTATGTTTTGAAAGTATCAAAAATTTTTGGACGGAACATTTCTTTCATACGTGATGTAATTGAGTTTTAATTTAAATAAAAAAAAAACAAAAGCACCCAAATGCCAAATTAAAATATTTTGTTTATTACATAATAATAAATAAAAGTGAAAACAAAAAACCCCGGAAAAAATTCCAGGGTTCATTCAACTACTATTAAAATTATTAACCTAAATACGCTTTTAATGCACTGCTGTATCTTGCTTTTTGCAAACGCTTAATCGCTCTTTCTTTAATTTGACGAATACGCTCTTTTGTAAGATCATATTTCTGTCCGATTTGTTCAATGGTTACACCATTTTCACCATCAAGACCAAAATAAGCATTTACAATTTCAGCTTCACGTGGACTAAGAGATTTTAATACACGACGAATTTCGCTCTTTAATGAATCATGCATCACATCTTCATCCGTTTCTCCCGGACCTTTCAAAAGATCGCCCATCGCTACATCTTCTGCTTCGTGCACAGGTGCATCCAGAGATGTGTGGCGGGTATTACTTTGGAAAATGTTGTTGATTTCTGTTTCACTCATTTCCAGGATTTCAGAAAGTTCTTCTGTTGAAGGCTCTCTCTCATGCTCCTGCTCAAAAGCCATGTAAGCTTTATTAGCTTTGTTATAGGTGCCAATTTTGTTTTGAGGCAAGCGGACTAATCTGCCCTGCTCTGCCAACGCCTGTAGTATCGATTGGCGAATCCACCACACAGCGTAAGAAATAAATTTAAACCCTTTGGTTTCGTCGAAGCGTTGTGCCGCTTTAATCAATCCGAGGTTTCCCTCGTTAATAAGATCACTGAGTGATAACCCCTGATGTTGATACTGTTTTGCTACAGATACTACGAAACGTAGGTTGGCAGTCGTTAAGCGTTCTAACGCCAACTGATCTCCCATCTTAATTTTCTGTGCTAAAATTGTTTCTTCTTCCGGTGTAATCATTCCAATTTTAGAGATTTCCTGTAGGTATTTCTCTACCGCTTGTGAATCCCTGTTGGTGATCTGGGTAGCAATTTTAAGTTGCCTCATATTTGTTGTTTATATATTATAAATAGTTATTTTCCTGATCTGCTTATTTAAAAGAGTGTGGATATTGAAAAATCGCTGCAAAAGATATGCTAAAATAAACAAATACCTTTAAAACATTTGCAAAGTTACACTGCAATATTTGATTTTCATAGCGTTTGAGTAATTATAAATCTGCATTTCGCCAAATTGAATCAATAATGCGAAGTTTTAACAAAACAGGTTGGCTGATGTTAAATTATAGACAATCTTATCTATAATTTCGATTCATATCCATGATACCGAATGACGCTAGCATTTGACTCTTAAAAACCTGGCCTATAAGGAGGTATCAATTAAATACACATGATGCGTATAACGTATTATTCGGATGAATATTTACTACACATAACAATCAGACCTTTAGACTTTTTTTACAAAAAATATTATATATATCCTTTTTATTTAAAAAATTCCTACCATATTCCATTCATCCATTAATTTTACACCATGATTGATTATAGGTCAGATACTTTTACAAAACCAACTCCTGCTATGTTGGAAGCCATGATGAAGGCGCCCGTCGGAGACGATGTATTCAGGGAAGATCCAACAGTAAATAAACTGGAAGCTTTAATGGCTGAAAAATTCGGAATGGAGAGCGGACTATTTTGTCCCAGTGGCACCATGACAAATCAAATAGCCATTAAATGCCATACACAACCCGGAAACGAGGTCATCTGTGATAGCATGAGTCATGTTTATATATATGAAGGTGGAGGCATTGCATTCAATAGCGGATGCCAGGTAAAACCACTTTCCGGTAATCGGGGACGTATTAATGCCCGGCAAGTCATGGAAGCAATTAATCCAAATGATATACATAAGGCGCCCACAAAATTAGTCAGTCTTGAAAACACAGCCAACCGTGGAGGGGGAAGTTGTTATGACCTTCAGGATATCAAAGATATTAAAGACGTTTGCCTGGAGTTTGATTTAAAACTTCATTTAGACGGAGCCAGAGTTTTTAATGCCATTGTAAAAAACAATGAGGATCCGAAACAATACGGACAATTATTCGATAGTATCTCTATTTGTTTAAGCAAAGGATTGGGGGCACCTGTCGGAAGTGTATTGATCGGCTCATCAGATTTCATTAACCGGGCACGAAGGGTAAGGAAGGTATTTGGCGGCGGAATGCGACAAGCCGGGATTATAGCAGCCGCAGGGATTTATGCATTGGAAAATAACATTGAACGGCTGGCAACAGACCATAAACATGCAAAACAGATTGCTGATTGCTTGAAGGAAATGGATTTTGTAGGAGACATTATGCCTTTGGAAACAAACATTCTCATTTTTGAAGTCAAACAACCCTACACACCGGTATCTTTAAAAGAAAAGCTTGCTCTGTCCGATATCCGGATTATGGATATTTCCCCCACGCAAATCCGCATGGTATTACACCTAGATATTGATGAGGACATGGTTCACAAAACAATAGATGCCATTAAGGACCTCTAACATTCACAGACATGTTTTACGGATATACATTTGCGTGATCAAACGTAGGGGGAAAAGCTATGCGTATATCATGAACCGGTTATGCTACCATATTGAATTTTTACTTTTGATAAGAGCAGATAAACGACCAGAAAACCTTTCTATATTTCACTTTCTTTACAGAAAGCAACAAGCATTCTTTTCATCAGGAGGGAGTACCCAATCTTTAAATACCGAAAGCCGATTCCACCGGAAGAAGCATTTCATTATTAATCGGGAAATACTTAATTACATTTCTTATTTTTAGCAGCGCGAAATCGAAAAGAAAAGCAAGCGTTTTATTTAAAACAAAACTATCTAAATACGGTTCACTTTTTGCTCTCGAGAAAATAATAAACCTCCATCAAAACATTTTGCAATGCTCCCAAAAATCAACCCAACCAAAACTGCTGCCTGGAAAAAACTAAGCGATCATTTCAAAGAAATGAACAGAACATCTATGAAAGAACTTTTTAGGGAAAACCCGGACAGGTTCAAAGAGTTTTGTTATTCCGTTCCGGAAATAGTTTGCGATTTCTCCAAGAACATCATGACTAAAACGACAAAAAATCTGCTGATCGAATTAGCCAATGAATGTGAATTACATGATGCAATAAAAGCCATGTTCAGCGGCGAACCGATTAATGCTACCGAAAACCGGGCAGTACTGCATACGGCACTACGGAACTTTTCAGACAAACCCATGTTTGCAGACGGAAAGGATGTAATGCCTGAAGTAAAAAAAGAACTGGAGCATATGAAACAGTTTTGCAAAAAGGTTCATAATGGAGAGTGGAAAGGATACTCCGGAAAAAATATAAAGTACATTGTAAATATTGGTATTGGCGGAAGTGACCTGGGACCAAAAATGGTCACTGAAGCATTGAAACCCTATTGGTTAAAGGATATCCAACCATTTTTTGTGAGTAACATTGATGGCAGTGATATTGCTGAAGTACTTAAGAAAGTTACTCCTGATGAAACGCTCTTTTTAATTGCTTCTAAAACTTTTACAACGCAGGAAACCATGACCAACGCACATACCGCACGGAATTGGTTTATAAAAGCGAGTAAAAACAAATCCTTTGTTGCCAAACATTTTGTGGCATTGAGTACCAATGAGGAAGGGGTAGAAGAATTTGGAATCGATAAAGAAAACATGTTTGTTTTCTGGGATTGGGTTGGCGGAAGATATAGCCTCTGGAGCGCAATTGGTCTCTCTATCGCATTAACTATCGGCTATAAAAACTTCGAACAACTTTTAATGGGTGCGCATGAAATAGATAAACATTTCAAAGAAAAATCTTTTGAAAAAAATGTACCTGTTATGATGGCCTTGATTGGCATCTGGTATGTCAATTTCTTTGGCGCGCGGTCAGAAACAATCCTCCCTTACGATCAATACCTTCACCGCTTCCCAGCCTATTTCCAACAGGGAAATATGGAAAGCAATGGAAAACATGTAGACAGATCCGGGAATAAAGTAAATTATGCCACAGGACCGGTCATTTGGGGAGAGCCCGGCACTAACGGCCAACATGCATTTTATCAATTGCTGCATCAGGGAACACCTTTTATTCCCTGCGATTTTATTGCACCGGCATTTAGCCACAATCCCATTGATGATCACCATAAAATACTTCTGTCTAATTTCTTTGCGCAAACAGAAGCTCTCATGAATGGAAAAACCAAGACTGAATTAGTAAACGAACATGTGCCGGAACATCTGATACCTTTTAAAGAATTTGAGGGAAATAAGCCCACGAATTCATTCCTGATAACTAAAATCACTCCTTTCACCCTTGGAGAATTAATCGCCCTATATGAGCACAAAATCTTTGTACAGGGAATTATCTGGAATATTTACAGCTTTGATCAATGGGGAGTAGAGTTAGGTAAGCAGCTTGCGAAAAACATTTTACCAGAATTGGAAAGTAATCAGAAAGTAACTACCCATGATTCCTCAACGAATGGGCTGATCAATATGTATAAGAAATTGATTCATTAAAACAGGAACAAAAAAAAAACGGACAGCCTGATTAAAGTGCTGTCCGTTTTTTTTATAAACTGTAAGTCGTTATTACCACTTATCTACTTCTTCATCAAAAAGATTGGAAGCAGGAGGTGTATCATTTGAATCTTTTTTCGGTTCCTCAGGCTCCAATCTTTCAGCCTTTTCATCCATCTGATTGGTTACGGGTGCTTCAGGAGCTTCGGTAGCTTCGGGAATTTCTTCCTTTGGAGTATCCGCACTTATCTCAGGAGTAGCAGCCTCTTCATTTTCGGAAGGAGCTGATTCTGAATCCTCGTTATCTTTAGCAATATATGGTTGATTGCCTTCGTAAATATCTGAATTCTCATGACTGAAAGCATCAAAATCAAAATCAGGCATCAGGTCTGTTTTCACATAATCAATCGCTTCTGTCATTCCTTTAAGAAATTTATTAAAATCTTCTTTATAAAGAAAAATTTTATGTCGATCATACCCATCTTCATTAAACTTTTTACGACTCTCTGTAATGGTTAAATAATAATCGTTACCACGTGTTTCTCTTACATCAAAGAAATAGGTCCGGCGTTTTCCAGCTCTTATTCTTTGGCTATAAACGCTTTCCATTCTTTTGTTGTCATTATTTTCGTACGCCACTTTTTGTAAATTTTAATTGTTTTATAAAGTAATTATTAATAGGAGCAAAGATAAAATTGTTTTTCGATTGACAAAATATTTGGTCATTCATTACGTTCAGGTGTGAATACTCCTTTCTATTTCCTGTTGCTTTCGATACATTTCGGCATACAATCCATTTTTTTCCAATAAGAATTCATGCGTTCCTTCCTCACTGATTTCGCCATCTGTAAGAAGGACAATTTTATCAAAATTAAAAAGGGAGAATATACGATGAGTAATGATTACAGCCGTTTTAGATTGCAGGTAATCATACAAATTATATATGATTTCATTTTCTGTTTTTGCATCTACGGCACTCAAACAATCATCAAAAAGCACAATTTCATGATCTTTAATTAAGGCTCGGGCAATCGAAATTCTTTGTTTCTGTCCACCACTCAGCGTGACGCCCCTCTCCCCTATTGTTGTATTATATTTATCTGAAAATCGATCAATTTCTTTATTTATCACCGCATTTTCAGCCGCTTTAACCACTTTTTCATGAGATGGATTATCCAAAGCAAAACCAATATTATTCTCCACTGTATCACTAAATAAAAACACATCCTGCGGAACATAACTGACCCTGGATCGCAATGATTTTAAATGAATATCTCTTACGTCCACGCCGTCATAACGAATAGTTCCTTTCTGCGGATCATACATCCGGAGCATTAGCTGAGCGAGGGTTGATTTTCCGGAACCGGTTTTCCCAATTATGGCTACCTTCTCTCCTTTTTTAATCTTCAGAGAAAAATTTTTAATAGCATGAATACCTGTATGCGGATAAATAAAATCAACATTCTCAAACTCGATATTTCCTTGTGGTATTAAATCGATGGCATCAGGCTTATTTTCAATATCCGGCTTTGTATGCATAAACTCATTGATCCGGGCCTGAGATGTTGCTGCACGCTGGATCAAACTGGCAGTAAGCCCGATGGCACTCACGGGAAAGGTCAGCATTAAAATATACATCACAAATTCACCGATCACTCCTATTGTAATACTTCCATCTATCACATAAAAACCGCCAATCATTACTGTCAACAATGTACTCAGTCCGATCATCAGACCCATTGATGGGAAATAAATAGCTTCTGTTTTAGCAAGTGAAATGGCATTTCTCCGATACTCTTCACTGTTGTCCTTAAATAAACGCAGCATGGCCTTTTCCTGCACAAAGGATTTAATAACCCGAATGCCGGAGTACGACTCCTGTGCGTTTGTGGTCAGATCAGAGAGTAGAGATTGAATCTTATCTGCCTTCCTGTTTATAATATTATTGACATAAAAAATAGTCACAGCCAGGATAGGCAAAGGTGCCAATACATACAGGGTCAATTCCTTATTTTCATTAAACATATAGGACACCGAAAACCCGATTACCGCTGCCAGGTTGATAATATACATAATGGCCGGCCCGGTATAGCTTCTTACGCGGCTCACATCTTCGGAAATACGGCTCATCAGATCACCTGTATTATGAGTCTTGAAGAAATTGGTATCTAATTGTTGATAATGATGAAATATTTGATTTTTTTGTTCAAACTCAATGTGGCGACTCATCACAATGATCGTTTGCCGCATCAGAAACATAAATAAACCACTGATTAATGCTAATACAAGTAATATAATTCCGGAATAAAGTATTTTAGTTTGAAACGAATCCCCTGCATTTTCCAGCTTATCAATAAAAAATGCCACGATCACATCATAATGTGTATTGGCCGGAGTTTTTACATCAGGCTGATCCTGTGTCAGGGCAATTTCAACTGTATTTAAAACATATTTCGTAACCTGAGGCGCAAGAATTCTAAAATAATTTGTCAGTATAATAAAGACAATACCTAATAGAAAGTGCCATTTATATTTCCAGAAATATTTATTGAGAGATTTTA
>JBDSBN010000123.1:0-3003 GCA_039921585.1 Ginsengibacter sp.
GAGCTGCCATTTCCATTTAAAGTTTATTTGCCTGAGCGACCAGCCCTTCATAATTCTGGCGCATTTTTTCATATTTCATCTCTGCCAATTTTAATTGCGGAGAGGGGATAAAACGAAAAGCAAAGAAAACTATGGCAAAAGCAATAAATACTGATACAACAATGAATACAAAAAAACGGAGCAATTTAACTCGCAGAGGAACCACTATTTTCTCATAGCGTAAGTTTTGCGTGTCATAATAATATTTTATTCTTTTCATCTTAAATAATAACGAACCAATTTAATCAATCGAATAAATAATTGTGCTGTTTGTAAATGCATCTAAACAAAATACCTTTGCCACCATTGAATTTATAATAAGGCTTACAAAGATAACTTCTTAAAGCTCTAAATCCATCTTAAAATTACCATTCAATTATGATGACAAGTGCGGAAATAAGGCAGACGTTTCTAGATTTTTTTAAAGAGAAAGGACATACTATTGTGCCATCGGCACCATTGGTGATTAAAAACGATCCAACACTGCTTTTTACCAATGCCGGAATGAATCAGTTTAAGGATTATTTTTTAGGAAACAAACCTGCTCCAAATTCGCGGGTGGCAGATACACAAAAATGCCTGCGCGTAAGTGGGAAGCACAACGATCTGGAAGAAGTAGGTGTAGATACATATCACCATACTATGTTTGAAATGTTGGGTAATTGGAGCTTTGGAAACTCGCACGACGAACAAAAACCCTATTTTAAAGAAGAAGCAATCGAATGGAGTTGGGAATTACTAACAAAAGTGTTCAAAATCCCTGTAGAAAATATTTACGTTTCTATTTTTGAAGGGGATGAAAAAGAAGGCTTGGAGCGGGATAATGAATCTTTTCAATTTTGGAAAAAATGGGTTCCGGAAGACCGTATCATTCTGGGCAGTAAGGAAGATAATTTTTGGGAAATGGGAGAAACCGGCCCATGTGGTCCCTGCACAGAAATACATGTAGACTGCCGGAGTGAAGAAGAAAAGGCTAAAGTGAGTGGAAAAAGTTTGGTAAATGCCGACGATCCTCAGGTGATCGAAATCTGGAATAATGTATTTATTCAATTCAACAGAAAAAAGTACGGATCACTTGAAAAACTTTCCGCAAAACATGTAGACACCGGAATGGGTTTTGAAAGACTGGTGCGTGTCCTTCAAAATAAAAAAAGCAATTACGATACAGATGTCTTCACCGGAACTATTGAAGAATTGGAAAAACTATCCGGCAAGAAGTATTTATTTTCTGATTCCAGACAGGATGTAGCATTCCGCGTAATCGCCGATCACATCCGGGCAATATCTTTTCCGATTATAGATGGTCAGCTTCCTGCTAACACTGGCGCAGGCTATGTGATACGACGCATTCTACGCCGGGCTGTCCGGTATTATGTGAGTTACCTGGAAATAAAAGAACCGCTTTTATACAAACTTGTTCCAATCATTGCTGAGCAGTTTAAAAATGTATTCCCGGAATTACATCAGCAACAGGATTTTGTGGCAAGGGTAATCCAGGAAGAAGAAAGTAATTTCTTAAAAACTCTGGATGCAGGAATAAAATTATTCTATGGATTCATTTCCGATGGATTAAAAAACCGCACACCCGAACTTTATAAACAATTTTCAGAGGAAGAAACTTCTAAAAATCCAATACAATTTATTAATCAGTGTGTCTCCAAAATAAAAGAGACAAAAGCAGTAGAAGAAGTAGAAGATATTTTAAAAATACCCGGCGTACTTGCTTTTAAATTGCAGGACACATACGGATTTCCGATAGACCTGACCAAATTGATGGCAGAAGAAATCGGAGGCTCCGTGGATGAACAGGAATTTGAAAAAGAAATGCAACAGCAAAAAAACAGAAGTCGTGCCGCTGCTGTTGTAGATACGGAAGATTGGGTAAACCTGGAGGAAAATAGTGTATTAGAATTTGTTGGATATGACCAGGAAAAAAGTGAAAGCAAAGTAATTAAATACCGCAAAACGAAATCGCAGGGGAAGGAAATCTTTCAGATCGTATTGGACAAAACCCCTTTCTATGCTGAAAGTGGCGGACAGGTAGGGGATACAGGTATTTTATTATTTGGAGAAGAAAAGATTCCTGTAATCAATACTAAAAAAGAAAATGATCTCATTATTCATTTTACTCAAAAGTTACCCGAAAATATATCACAAGAAGTAATAGCCACTATTAACTCTAAAAACAGAGCAAAGATAAAAGCACACCATAGCGCCACACATTTTATGCATGCTGCGTTACGCCAGGTACTAGGCACTCATGTAGCTCAAAAGGGAAGTTTGGTTAATGATGTGGGACTTCGTTTCGACTTTTCTCACTTTGCTAAATTGACATCAGAAGAAATTGAAAAAACTGAAGCTCTTGTCAATGAGAAAATCCGACAAAACATTCCGGTTGTGATTAAAGAAATGGATCGTGAAGAAGCTCTTGCCTCCGGAGCAATGGCTTTATTTGGAGAAAAGTATGGAGATAAAGTGAGAGTAGTCATGATAGATCCAAACTACTCGGTAGAGTTATGTGGTGGTACGCATGTAGGTAACACGGGAGAATTGGGCTTTTTTAAAATCACTCATGAAACAGCGGTGGGAGCAGGTTTAAGAAGAGTAGAAGCTTTGAGCGGCGAAGCAGCAGCAACATTTTTAAATGAGGAACTGCTATTGCTTTCAGGAATTCGGGATCAATTTAAAAACCCAAAGGATCTGATGAAAGCAATCTTAAATGTGCAAACAGAAAATGCTGATTTAAGAAAAGAATTGGAAAAAGCGGCTGCAAAAGAATTGGTCGTTATTAAGGATTCCCTGCATAAAAAAGTACAAATTATTGACGGTGTCCATTTTATTGGTGAAGAGGTAGATGTTTCCGGTGCAGATGCACTAAGGAAATTAAGCCTGATGCTAAAAGATGAAATTACTAAGCTGGTCATGGTATTGGCAGCTAATATTGATGGCAAAGCTGCGGTATCT
>JBDSBN010000124.1:0-3536 GCA_039921585.1 Ginsengibacter sp.
CAATGAATATATCATATTGTCTTTTCCGTTCCCTGATCAGATATTCCGCCAGGCCACCTGCATAGGCGCCTTTACTACCACCTCCTGAAATAACCAATGCTCTCATACTTAATTTTTAAACATAAATAGTTGTCATTAACAAATGAATGCTTGTGTTGGGGATAAGATGTACGTCTTGCAAATGATGAAAACCTATCCCGGGCTTTCTGGAGCCGCTTCCTTAAATATTTAGAGTAAGTTATATGTTTTATTGTAACTAAACCCGGGCAGTTTTTATTTTAGAAATAAAGCGGTTCCTATTCCTGCCCTCCAAATTTCCTTTTAAATTTAAAAAATAGAGTGCTAAATGTTTAGATTACTTTCCATTAATCTTCCGGTATAATATTTTTTTGTTACTTAAAACATTCCACTTACTTTTATGTAAACGTTTACATTTAATGCAAAAGATTACCATCAGTGATATTGCGAAGGAGTTAAACATAACAGCCGCCACTGTTTCAAGAGCATTGAATGATCATCCGGCAATTAGTGAATCCACCACGCTTGCTGTTAAGAAAATGGCGAAGCAGTTAAATTACCGGCAAAACAGAATGGCTTCATCCCTACGTTCTGGTAAGTCACATATATGGGGCGTGCTTATACCTAGTGCGAAGATTAATTTTTTTGGGTCTGTAGTTCATGGAATTGAAAAGATAGCTTCTGAAAACGGAATCACTACTTTACTCTATCAATCGGGTGAGAAGATGGAAAATGAGATAAAGGGTTTGGATACTTTTCTGCGAACCGGAGTGGATGGAATTATAGCTTCTATTGCAAGGGATACCACAACTTTTGATCATTATCTGGAAATAAAAAATCAGGGTATTCCTTTAATATTTTTTGACAGAACCAAAGATAAACTTGCCATTCCTGCTGTAGTTATAGACGATTATAAGGGTGCTTTTAATGCCACAGAGCATCTCATTAAGCAGGGATGTAAAAACATTGCGCACATTAGCGGACCAACCCACTCAGAGGTTTTTAGTAATCGTCTCCGCGGATATAAAGATGCTTTACAAAAACATCATGTTGAACTCAGGGAAGATCTGATCCTTTCCGGAAACCTGACGATAGAAAGCGGAAGGGAATGTATGAATACATTTCTGGACATGAATCCCAGACCTGATGCAATATTTGCAGCGGAAGATTTCACTGCTTTAGGAGCTATTCAGGCAATGAAAGAAAGAGGAATTAATATTCCGGAAGAGGTTGCCATAATGGGTTTTGCGAATGAAGAATTTGGAAAATATATCACACCTGCATTATCCACCGTAGATCAACAAACGGTAAAGATGGGAGAGACGGCTGCGGAATTACTGATTAAATTATCAAAACAAACCAATTTCTATAAGGACAAGCCGGTCAAAATAGTTTTGGAGCCGGAAATGATTTTTAGAGAGTCCTCTTTAAAAAAGAAAAAATAATACCTTTTAAATAATTACTGTACAACCTGAAAATTCTGAATTTACATTTTTAATACTTTTTAAAAACATAGCATGCTTAAGACTACCGACCTCCTGGTTTTTCTTGTTTATTTCATCATCGTTTCTTCTTATGGGATTTGGATCTATCGGAGAAAAAAGAAAGCAACAGAAACATCTACCGATTTCTTTCTGGCAGAAGGATCCCTTACCTGGTGGGCAATTGGAGCTTCATTAATCGCATCGAACATTTCTGCGGAGCAGTTTATCGGAATGTCGGGCAGCGGGTTTAAACTCGGACTCGCAATTTCTGCCTACGAGTGGTTGGGAGCAGCCGCTTTAATTATCGTGGCAGTTTTTTTTATGCCTATATATCTGAAGAACAAGATTTTTACGATGCCGCAGTTTTTAAAAACACGGTACAATGAATCTGTAGCACTGATCATGGCCATCTTCTGGCTTTTTCTGTACATTATTGTCAATCTTACTTCTATATTATTCCTTGGGGCGCTGGCCATCAACGGACTGACAGGCGGAGAAAACTTTCATATTTTAATGGTAGGACTTGCGTTTTTCGCTCTGATTATTACTCTGGGAGGAATGAAGGTTATTGGATATACGGATGTGTTTCAGGTAGTCGTTTTAATTGTAGGTGGATTGGTAACGACCTATATCGCGCTCACTTTAGTATCTGAAGAATTTGGTTTTGGTCAAAATGTTTTGGAAGGAGCCAATCAATTAATGGTACAGGCACCGGAACATTTTAAAATGATTTTTAGTAAACCAACGGAAACATCGACACAGCAGGAAATTTCCAATTATCTGGATTTACCTGGTATATTAATGTTGATGGGTGGTATGTGGGTAGCCAATCTAAATTATTGGGGATGTAATCAATATATCACACAACGTGCGTTGGGAGCGGATTTGAATACTGCCCGAAAAGGGATTTTGTTCGCTGCATTTTTAAAGATCATCATGCCTCTGATTGTGGTTTTGCCGGGCATAGCTGCATATGTATTGTATAAAAATGGTCAGCTGCAGAATGAAATGTTGTTACACGGAGAATTAAATGCGGATAATGCGTATTCCGCCATTCTTGGGTTTTTGCCTACTGGGTTAAGAGGATTATCCCTCGCTGCTTTAACCGCTGCTATTGTGGCGTCTATGGCCGGAAAAGCAAACAGTATTTCGACGATCTATACATTGGATATTTATAAAAAGTACATCAATAAAAATGCTCCGGATAAAAAGTTGCTTCGTATGGGAAGAATGACGGTTGTCGTTTCTTTATTAATTGCTGTAATGGTAAACTGGAACGACTTTTTAGGTATTGGTGGTGCAGGTGGATTTATCTTCATTCAAAAATATACCGGATACATTTCTCCGGCGATTTTCTCTGTTTTCTTATTGGGCTTTTTCTGGAAACACGCCACATCAAAAGCGGCAGTTGTTGGAATTATCGCAGGGGTAGTTATCATGATTTTATTTGATCGATATCTGCCTGGTTTAGCCGGTAATGAAACACTGCTCTATACTGCTTTCCCGAATGATCAGGGGATTTATCAGATTCCGTTCTTAATAAGTATGGGCTGGGCATTTTTCTTATCCGTGGCCCTAATGGTGGTTGTGAGTTTGCTGGATGTAAAAGGACGCAGAAAAGTAAATGCTCTTGAGGTGGATACGTCAATGTATAAAGTGACGCCTCAGGTTCTGTTATTGATTGTGTTGGTGTCAGGGATTTTATTAGGATTGTATATTAAATTCTGGTAGAGAGGGAGGGCTTTGTTGCTGAACAGGGTTCGCGTGTGAAATGTTGAATGGTTGAATGGTTGTTGCATGGTTGAATTGTTGCATGGTTGAATGGTTGAATTGTTGCATGGTTGAATGATTTAATTGTTGAATTGTTCTTTGATATATCCTGTCAAATTTTATGTAGTTTTTTGCGAAGGCAAGGCCCGTATGCACGGTCTCATTTGTAACACCGGAATTTATTCCGGTGCAAAGCGCCTGCTTTGCTATCCACTGCCTGCCATTCTATAAAAATCAAAAGCCTCGTTAGAGGCTTTTGATTTT
>JBDSBN010000125.1:0-9442 GCA_039921585.1 Ginsengibacter sp.
ACAGTTTGATATTTATTGAGAGCTCCATAGGAGCGACATGTCAGTAGAAAATAACACAGACAGTTTGTTATTTACAGAGAGCTCCATAGGAGCGACATGTCAGTAGACAATACAGACAGCTTGTTATTTACAGAGAGCTCCATAGGAGCGACATGTTGATTGTTGAAAGCAACAATTCAATTTCAAATCGAATGAAGCCTCATTAATTATCATTCGAAAATGATTTTTTTTCATAATTCATTTTAAAGATTTTCAATAAACAGTCAGATTTCAAAGAAGTTTTGCAAATCCCATTTTGATATTACGATTACAATAAATTGCACTCTGGTAAGATATTTTAGATGTGTTATTACTCTCTATAAATATCTTTTTCAACATGTCGCTCCTCTGGAGCTTGCTTTTTTTATGATCTTGGTATTTTGTTTCTACTACTGACATGTCGCTCCTCTGGAGCTTGCTTTTTTATGACCTTGGTATTATGTTTCTACTACTGATATTTCGCTCCTCTGGAGCTTTGAGTCAGAAATCTTAATTCACTCCCAGCTATTTATAAATTCCCAGAATTATAAAGAATTGCTACAATTTGTAACCTTTCATACAAGCA
Source organism: Ginsengibacter sp. (assembly GCA_039921585.1). Lineage (GTDB taxonomy): Bacteria > Bacteroidota > Bacteroidia > Chitinophagales > Chitinophagaceae > Ginsengibacter. The sequence goes on from JBDSBN010000125.1 coordinate 605, forward strand.
TGCATTCTATTCTTATAAACAGAATCATATTAGCTATGTATCAATCAATCTTTATCATTTTTCATTTCATCATTTTCAGTTTATTCTTTGCACTGCTATTTTTTACTAAAGTAAAGTCAAGATAAACGAACCTTCAGAAAATGATCTCTACTGTCTGTGACAGACCTGTATTATGTTCCTGCAAATCTCTCGCAATTTTTATGGAGATAATCGTACCTGACAGATTATCTTTTTCTCTAACAGTATCGTCTTAAAAAATAAAATTTAAGAATATTATTGACATAGATCTAAGAATAATTAAAAGATTTGTAGGATTAGATGAAAGGTTTTTTAAGTTATTAGACGAGCTGTTACAATGATGAATATCCCTGAATTTCGATGGTATTCAGTAAAAACTTTACAACCTAATACCTCATACCTGAAACCTAATTGATTTCCAACTCCTTTGCCGGATCCCAAAACAGTTTTTCAAAATCAACAACTGTATTATCAACAACTCTTACATTTTCCTTTTCCAAAAGTTCTTCCATTAAAGTTGGCGTAGCAAAATGAGCTCTGCCGCTGAGCATTCCATTTCGGTTTACAACCCTTTGAGCCGGTACAGCAGGGGTAGTGCTGTGTGCGCCATTCATTGCCCAGCCCACCATACGTGCAGAAGATTTTGTGCCTAAGTAATTTGCGATGGCACCAAAAGTGGTCACTCTTCCTTTTGGTATTTGTCGTACGACAGAATATACGTCTTCAAAAAAACTGTACTGTTTTCCTGTTGACCGGGCAGATTCTATTTTAGCATTCAATTGTTTTTTCATGGACAAATATAATTTCTGTGAGTTCCTTTTCTTTTTCAGGAAGGGTATCCGGCAATGTGAAGCATAAATAAAAAATGGTCTCACTTCGGGCAATATCCAGACTTTCGTAATGAGTGATAATTTTTAATTCTTCCGGCACAGTTTCTTGTCCATGAACATCAGCACAATCGGTAATTAAATTCAAATGAAAAAGATCGATAACCGTTTTCGTAAACCGGTATAAATCCGGAGAGTCCGTTTTTAAATGAATTTTTCCGCCGGGTTTTAAAAACTGCTGATAGAGTCGTAAAAATGAAGGATGCGTTAATCTCTTCTTTGCCTTGGAAGTACGCAACTGGGGATCAGGGAAAGTAATCCAGATCTCCTCTACTTCATCTTTCCCAAAGTATTCATTAATCTTCACAATTTGTGTGCGAAGAAAAGCTGCGTTGGTAAATTTATTTTCGAAAGTATATTTTGCCCCTGCCCAAAGACGGTTGCCTTTGATATCCACTCCAATGAAATTTTTTTCCGGATACATTTTTGCTAATCCCACGGTATATTCTCCTTTCCCACAGGCAAGTTCTAATATAATCGGATGATCATTTTTTAAAAATGTATTCCATTGACCAGCCATGTTTTCCGGATATTCCAGTACATTGGAAAAGGTTTTTATTTCTCCAAATCTTTTTAATTTCTTTTGTCCCATATTGAGCCGCAAATGTATGAAGGGATTGTGAAAATGAAACACACATCTTAGCAAATTATAGTCAGTGATTCCTTAAACTATTAATCACATTTTCTAAAGAATTCGAAGATCTCTTCAATATTTGATGAATATTTTCTGCAAGAAAACTTTTAAATTCCGCTATACGTTTAGTTTCCTCTATGCCGCTTTGGTCGGGATCTTTTCTCAATTTCATCACTTTTCTCTTCAGATCTTCATCTGTGTTTTTGGTTGCCTGCACCAAAATGATTATTGCTAATCCTTCTAAGTCGGAATGACTTAGTTTTTTTAAAATGGATTCCTGTTTCAAATCAGCCAGCAAACCATTTGCGTCATTTCTGGTATGGTTTAAATCTAAGGCAGATTTGTGCATCAGAATTTTAATATCCGGCTTAATATGTTGAATAGCCTTGTTGTAAAAGAGGATTGCTTCAGGTGGCATAGTCGTATTTGCTTGCGCAACAGCTAAAACAGTATACAAGCAAAAACTTAGGAGTATCATATATTTCATAAACATGGTAATAATGAAATGATAAAATAAATTCCATATATAACAACGGAATAAACTCCTGAAAATTGGACCATGTCCTGATTATTTTCAATTTTAAAAATGTGCTTGTTAATAAAGTTTCCTTTAAATCACATTAGGTCATTGAATCTTTTTCATTCAGCAAATGGAGATTCTTAATGAAAAAATCTACTTAAAAATTTAAATTTACCTGATGGATGAATTCTGAGTTTCTAAAAAATGCGGAAAGAAGCCTTTTATTTTTATGGCATAATTTTCCCTTAAAACATTTGAAATAATCTGAATGGAAACAACATATAAATTAAAAGGGCAAACTGCAATAGTCACAGGTGCGAATAGTGGTATAGGAGAAGGAGTGGCTAAAGCATTTGGAAGAGAGGGAGCAAATGTGGTGGTTAATTACCTCAGCCGTCCGGAAGATGCAGAGTCAGTAGTAAAATATATAAAAGAAAATGGCGGGGATGCGATTGCAATTAATACAGATGTAAGCAAGGAAAAGGATGTACAATCAATGTTTGAACAAACCATCAAACATTTTGGCACAGTGGATATTTTGGTGAATAATGCCGGAATCCAAAAAGATGCAGCCTTTGTTGATATGACCCTGGATCAATGGCAAAAAGTGATAGATGTTAATTTAACCGGCTTTTTTCTTTGTGCCCGTGAAGCAGTAAAAGAATTTTTAAGAAGAGGAATAGTGCCTGAAAGAAGTAAGGCTGCCGGCAAAATCATTGCAATGAGCAGCGTGCACCAGGTCATTCCCTGGGCAGGTCATGTAAACTATGCAGCCAGCAAAGGTGGTATGGACCTTTTAATGAAAAGCCTTGCCCAGGAATTAGCGCCTAAAAAAATAAGGATAAACAGTATCAGTCCGGGTGCTATTCAAACTCCTATAAACGAAAAAGTTTGGAGTGATAAAGAATCCAAAAAGGATTTGATGAGATTGATACCATATGGCAGAATCGGTCTACCTGAAGATATTGGTAAAGTGGCCGTATGGCTTGCCAGCGATGATTCTGATTATCTTACAGGTACAATCATTTATGCTGATGGCGGGATGCTGCTTTATCCCGGGTTTGCTACAAATGGATAAACTATTATGAAGAAACATACAACGAACGCGGAACGATCCAGGCTGGAAATTATTGAGCACAAAGTAAATCCTTTGGAAAATTGGGGATCCTATTTGAGTGCCAGGCAATGGGGCACAGTACGGGAAGATTACAGCGAGCACGGAGATGCATGGAACTATTTTCCGCACGACCATGCCCGCAGTCGGGTGTACAAGTGGGGAGAAGACGGCCTGGGAGGAATTTCTGATCTGCAACAAAACCTTTGTTTTTCTTTTTCCTTCTGGAATGGGAAAGACCATATTTTGAAAGAACGTTTATTCGGATTAGGAAATAATGAAGGGAATCATGGCGAAGATGTAAAAGAGCTTTACTACCATTTGGATAATTTGCCTACACATTATTACATGAAGTTTCTCTATAAATATCCGCAGGCTAAATTTCCATATGATGACCTGCTGGAGGTAAATGCCGCACGAAGTAAAGATGAACCTGAATATGAATTACTGGATACAGGAGTTTTTGATGAGGATAAATATTTTGATATTTTAATCGAATATGCTAAGAATAACAGTAACGATATTTTTATAAAATTATCCGCCATAAACAGAGGAAAAGAAAAAAGTGTTTTACATGTTTTACCCATTCTTTGGTTTCGAAATAAATGGCATTATGTTGAAGGAGATCTGAAAAAGCCATCAATCAGTTATTTAGATCAACAATCTGTGATAGCAAAACATCCGAGGGCCGGGAATTATATGCTTTATTTTAGTCCCACTGAGGAAGTGCTTTTTACAGAAAATGAAACCAATTTTGAAAAATTGTTCGATAGACCGAATGAATCTGAATTTGTGAAAATGCATTTCATGATGCAATTATCCACGGACAGAATCGAAAGGCCTTGCAGGATAAAAAGAGTGGAACAAAATGTTCCCCGGTATATCAGTTGGAGATAGATGGAGGACAATCAAAAGAAATTTATTTAAGACTTACGGGAAAAGAAGTGACAGATCCTTTTCCAGCCGGGTTCGAAGAGATTTTTGCTATTCGTGAAAAAGAAGCAGATGATTTTTATGAGGATTTGCAGGGAACGCATGCTAATTCCGAACAGAAAAATATCCAGCGCCAGGCCTTTGCCGGAATGCTATGGAACAAACAATATTATCATTATGATCTGGACCGTTGGCTGAACACCAGTGATGGAATTACTCCTAACTCGGAGACACGCAGAAACGGTCGGAATTCGGAGTGGAAATATTTAAAGAATCAGGATATTTTATCTATGCCGGATAATTGGGAATATCCCTGGTACGCTTCATGGGATACGGCTTTTCATTGTCTCACAATTGCGGTGATAGATCCTCTGTTTGCCAAACATCAATTAGACCTTCTGATGCGGGAGTGGTATATGGATCCCAGAGGGCAAATCCCGGCATATGAATGGGACTTTAGTGCTGTAAATCCTCCGGTACATGCCTTCGCTGCCTTTCAGATATATAAAATCGAAGAGAGGATGTATGGGAAAAAAGACATCCATTTTTTAAAAAGAATTTTTCAAAAACTCATCATCAATTTTACCTGGTGGACAAACAGAAAAGATTCGGATGGTAACAGCATTTTTGAAGGCGGTTTTTTAGGATTGGATAATATTGGTTTGTTTAACAGAAGCATGGCGTTACCGGGTGGGATGAAACTGGAGCAGGCAGATGGTACCAGCTGGATGGGAATGTATGCTTTAGATATGATGAATATTGCTCTTGAAATTGCTGTGCACGATACTTCTTTTGAAGACATGGCCACAAAATTTTACGAACATTTTGTCATTATTGCTGAAGCCTTAAATGGATTAAATCTATGGAATGAACCGGATAAATTCTTTTATGATGTGATTTCCCTGCCAGACGCTGATCCCTATCCTCTGAAAGTGCGGTCTATTATTGGTTTGATTCCATTATTTGCCGTATCTGTAATAGGGCAGGAGGTATTTGAAAAACTACCTGATTTTGAAAAAAGGATGAAATGGTTTCAGGATTATCGAAGAAAGAATCATCTGTTTTTACCGCAAAAAGAAAACAAGGTGAATGAATCTATTTTGTTTTCCCTGGTATCACAGGAACGATTGCATTTTATACTGGACCGCGTGTTAGATACAGAGGAGTTTTTATCGGATGGAGGAATTCGTTCCTTGTCGAAATATTATGACAACAATCCGTATACAATAGAGTATGAAGGGCGGACATATTCGATACAATATGATCCGGGTGACTCTACCTCAGATATGTTTGGCGGTAACTCTAATTGGCGGGGACCAATATGGGTGCCTATTAATTATTTACTGATCATTTCTATGAAAAGTTTTGGTGACTTCTATGGTGACGACCTAAAGGTCGAATGCCCAAAAGGTTCCGGGAAATTTAAAAATCTGAATGAAGTAGGTATGGAGATAACCGAAAGGCTGCTGGATATATTTGAAAGAGATGAACAGGATAACAGACCTGTGCATGGGAAATATAATTGGTTTTATAAAAAACCAGAAAACAGGAAACTCTTACTTTTTTACGAATATTTTCATGGTAATGATATGTCTGGTTTAGGTGCTAGTCATCAGACAGGATGGACCGGATTAATTGCCAACTTAATCCTGGAATTGAAAGAAAAAGAATTTGAAGGAAGGAAAAAGGTAGAATAAAAACGTTATAAAAAATCCTCTTCCATTTTTAATCCATAATCACATTCTATTTTTGGGCTTTCCGAAGCATAAAATATGACCTTACTTTCTATATTAAAACAGAACCGGTATTTTTTTATTGGTTATTTTTTATTGATCCTACTGGCCCTGTACTTCATTGTGAGTTTTTCTAAAGTAGAAGGACATATTCTGCTCAATACAATGCATACCAAACCGCTGGACTATTTATTCAGAGGAATGACTTTACTTGGCGATGGCATTTTTGTAATCGGACTGGTTTTGGTGCTCTGGCTATTTAAAAACAAGTATCTGGCTTTAATGATTCTTGCCGGATACCTGGTTTCTTCCATTCCGGTACAGGTTTTAAAAAATATTATGGATGCGGCCCGGCCTGCTGTTTTTTTAAAAGGAATTGATTATCCATATTTTGTAGAAGGAGTGACGGTGCATAATTACAATTCTTTTCCATCCGGCCATACAGCTACTGCATTTGCACTGGCCACTTGTTTGGTTCTTGGATTGAAAAGAGCCCGTTATGGTTTCGTTATTTTACTTCTTGCCACTGCTGTGGGTTATAGCCGGATTTATTTAAGTCAGCATTTTATACAGGATGTATTTGTAGGTTCAATAATTGGCGTGCTCTCCGGTGTTTTAGTGTTTCTTTTTTTAGATAAGTGGGTAAAGAAAATAACAAAGAAAGAAATTTCCGAAAATGATATAAGCAAATAAGTTTTGTTCTGCGTTGGTTAAGTCAGCCATGAAATCAGTTTTTGTCAGGCATTAAAATATAACTGATGAAAAATGGTCATTGACATGTTTCAAGTCAGTTTTATAGATTATTTCCCCGGATACATTTGCAAACAATTAAAAGCAAAATTTATGGATGTAAAATATGTTACGGCAGCAGATGCAATAAAACTGGTAGGAAGTGGCGATAGAGTATTTATTCATGGGAGCGCAGCTACTCCTGTGGGTTTGGTGAACCATCTATTTGGCAGAGCAGGAGAAATTGAAAATGTGGAATTGGTTTCAATCAGCACTTTTGGAGATCTCCATTGGAACCTGCCGGAAGTAAAAAAAAGTTTCAGGCTTAATTCGCTCTTTGTATCAGCCAATATCCGGCAATGGGTTAATGAAGAAAGTGGCGATTACATCCCGGTTTTTTTAAGTGAAATTCCGTTGCTTTTTAAAAATGGAAATCTTCCTATTGATGTGGCCATTTTACAGGTATCCCCACCAGATAAACATGGCTTTTGTACATTGGGTACTTCTGTTGATGCAGCTTTAAGTGCCTCACAAAATGCTAAAAGAATTATTGCCCAGGTAAATCCGCTGATGCCACGTACCCATGGGGATGGGCAAATACATGTTTCCGCATTTGATGCGCTCGTATATGAAGAAACTCCTTTGCCGGAAGTTGATTACGGTGGAAAAGCCGATGAGAACACTTTACGCATTGGCCGTTTCGTAGCAGAATTAATCGAAGATGGAGCCACTTTGCAGATGGGGATCGGAGCAATACCAGATGCGGTTTTAAAATGTTTGGGTAGTCATCAGGGATTAGGAGTTCATACAGAAATGTTTTCCGACGGTCTCGTTCCTTTAGTAGAGAAAGGCATTATTACCAATGAACATAAAAAGGTTTTTCCTGGAAAAATCATTACCAGTTTTATAGCAGGTACACGTAAGGTTTATGATTTTGTAGATGATAATCCGAATGTGTTCTTCATGGACGTTTCATTTGTAAACGATACTTCTGTAATTAGAAAAAATCCGAAAGTAGTTGCAATAAACAGTGCTATCGAAATCGATTTGACGGGGCAGGTGTGTGCTGATTCTATTGGAACATATCAGTTTTCAGGAATTGGTGGCCAAATGGATTTTATGCGGGGCTCCTCTCTTTCTCCCGGGGGTAAACCGATCATCGCTCTTCCGTCTACCACTTCAAAAGGGATTTCCAGGATTGTGCCTACTCTTAAAACTGGTGCGGGAGTGGTCACTACCCGTGGACATGTGCATCATGTCATTACAGAGTATGGTGTGGTGGATCTATATGGCAAAAACATGGAGCAAAGAGCCCGTTTGCTTATAAGCATAGCACATCCTGATCACCGGGAAGTTTTGGAAAAGGCGTTTTTCGAAAGATTCAATAAGGTTATTTAGGATCCATAAGGATGGGTTTGTTTTTTTTAATTTTTTTCCTTAGTGCTCTTTTCTTGAAAAAATCTACATTATCGGCTCGAATTCCGATATGGTGCCTTATCGTCTTTTAATCCGATAATATAAAATATCGCTTATTTAGCCGATATTGCATTTTATCGGCAAATAATCCGATATTTGAAAAAAGGTCTTTTCTAATGATAGCAGTACTCACCGGCGATATAGTTAATTCAAGATCAAAGTCAGCTACAGAATGGCAGCCGATACTGAAGTGTATTTTAAAGCAATATGGAAATGAGCCGGCTAACTGGGAAATATTCAGAGGGGATAGTTTTCAATTAGCCTTGCCACCTGAAAATGCACTGCTCGCAGCAATACATATAAAGGCCGGCATCAAACAATTATCTAATCTGGATGTACGCATCGGAATCGGAATCGGTGCTCAGGATAAAAAATCACCCAGAATTACGCAAGCAACCGGATCAGCCTTTGTCCGATCAGGAGAATGTTTTGATAATTTAAAAAAACAGACTCTCGCTCTATCTTCTTTCAGTGATTCATTTGATGAAAATATGAATATGTTGATTTCCATGGCTACTCTTACAATGGATAATTGGAGCACCATTGTAGCTTCTGTGATTGTTAAAATGATCGAAAACCCGGAGAAGAGTCAGCAGGATATTGCCACGCAAATGAAAAAATCGCAAAGCACCATTAGTGAAGCACTTAAACGCGGCGGATTTGAGGAAGTGAAGAAAATGGAAGTATATTACAGAAAACAAATAGAAAACATATGATTGCATTAGGAGTAAAATTATTTCTGGCGCACATCCTGGGCGATTTTGTTCTTCAACCTGACGCATGGGTAGAGCATA